>JAJXXG010000480.1 GCA_021781255.1 Acidobacteriota bacterium | reverse complement strand
GCAACTCCCTTTCCTGATTCAACTTACTGACGTATAGACAATCGCGCTACGGGGACGTATGATACGCAATGCAGACCTTGATGCGTCCTGCTTGCTGCTCTCTCCCGCTCGTCGGGGGCAGACCGGTCTCAGGGGAGACGCAGGAAGATTCGCAGAATCCAACATCATAGCTGCCAGGAAGTACCCCGGCGGCAGCGTGCGTGTAGTCTCACCCGCGCACGCATATGGCGGAGTTCTCGCAATCAATCTTTCAAGATGGGGAAAGGTTGAAGGAGTGGGAGATGGCATTTGCGCCCAAACCCGAGCTGGAGACTGAGGCGCCGGAGAACGGCCTCGATCCGGCTGCCATCCGGGAGCAACTGGAGCGCCTCGTCTCCCATCCGCTCTTTGCCAACAGCAAGCGCTATCCGGCCCTGCTGGCCTACGTCGTCGAGCAGACCCTGCTGGGCAATAGTGCCGATCTGAAAGAGCGCTGCATCGGCATCGAGGTTTTTGGGCGCTCGCCCAGCTACGACGCAAACGCTGACCCGGTCGTCCGCATTACCGCGGGCGAGGTCCGTAAACGCCTCTCGCAGTACTACTACGATGCGAGCCATACAGGCGAGCCGGTGGTTGAGCTGCCCATCGGGTCCTACGTGCCCGTCTTTCGTGCATCGGAACCGCTGCCCGAACCCGCCAGTACGGCGCCGGCAGTTGAGATTGTTGCTGCGCCTGTGCCGGTCGCCGCAGAGCGTCCCTGGCGGCTGCGCTGGGGAATCGTGGCGGTCCTGATACTGCTCGCAGCAGTCGGCGGCGTGGACCTGGGGCGTCGTTATCCGCCGGTGCCTCCGCCGCCGAAGCTTTCGAATTTTGACCGGTTCTGGCAGCCGGTGACCTCCAGCGCCAACCCGGCCACGTTTTGTCTGGGTGAGCCCGCAAAGAATATCGACGTGGACACGATCAATAACATGGACGCGCCCGTTCCGCCCGCCCAGTCCGCGCCTCTCTATGTCCGGCTGCACTACTCGGGCAATCTCGCCCTGGCTGACGTAATTACGCTGACGCGTACGGCGGCGGCGCTGGAGACACGCCACAAGACCTTCCGCGTCGTGCCCGCATCAGATGCCACCTTCAGCCAATTGCGCGAAGGGCCGGTTGTGCTCATCGGCGCATTCGACAATATCTGGACGCTGCGAGTGACGCAAAAGCTGCGTTTCGGGTTCGAGTCAGAAGACGGGGTCGCGCTGCTGGTCGATCGTAAGAGCAACAAGAAGACAACCTGGGCCACGGCATGGGATTTGCCCTATCAGAAGCTCTCGCGCGATTACGCCATCGTGGCGCGCATCCAGGACAGCACTACCGGGCAGCCCGTCATTATAGCCGCGGGCATCTCAGAAGAAGGCACGGAGGCAGCGGGCGAAATTCTCTACAATCCCGTCTATCTGGATTCGCTGCTGGCCAAGGCTCCTGCGGACTGGGAGCGTAAAAACATGGAGGCCGTCATTGAAACACAAGTGATTCAAGGTCACTCCGGCCCACCCAATGTACTTGCAGTTGAGACCTGGTAAGTCCGGATCGCAAGCCTGAAACAAGCGATGCAAGAGAACGATGCAGACTGACTGCATCCGCGATCAGCGCGCAGGCTTCTCCTTCCAGGCGGAATACTTCTGCTCTGCCGTCAAGAAATACAACAGACCGTCCGCATGAGGTATAAGGCTCAAGCAGAAGGCAACATCAGCGGCCAGTTGCTTCTCTCCGGCCGCACGAGTTGCAGGAAATGATTCTTCCACGCGTGACGCGAACTATTTGGTCTTCGACTTCTGTGCCGCCCAGCGCCTGCGCTGCGCATCAGCAATGCGCTTGCGGGCATCGGCGCTCAACACGCGCTTTTTGGGAGCCTTCACGACGGCATCCTTGACAGCGCGCACAATTCCCTTAGTCGTTACCAGGCCTGTCTTGGACAAAAGCTTACGAACCTCAGTAAGCTTTGCAATTTCAGCATCAATCAGAGCGAGTATCGAGTCGGTTGCCATACTTAAAGCATAAATCAGATTCGCGCGACTGCATAATCGCTCTCACTTATCCGCCACTTACAGTCGCGGCGTTGTCGCATCAGTCTGCTTTGCCGATTGTCCTGTCTTTGTATGCCTTCTCAAGGACGCTGAAGGCTAACTTCTTCTGTCCTTGATCAGAGACGAGTCCCTTGCGATTGAATTCATCCTGAATGCCGATGAGCGGGCGATTCGGCGAACGGAAGTCCATCAGCACCCATGGGCTCATTCCGCGCAGTTGCGGAATCTTGTTCAACATGGGCAACTGGTGGCGAAAGACCTCGGCCTGATACTCCTCGGTCCAGCGCTCATCCTTGCTTCCGTGCAGACCGGCCTTTGCGCCCGCGCCAAATTCGCTCACGATCAGCGGCTTTTGAAAATCAATCTTCCACTGCGTTGTGTCAGCGAGATCCGGATGCCCTTCGTACCATCCGATGTATTCATTGATGCCGATCACGTCGAGCGTCTGCCCCAACGGATCGTCCACAATCTTGGTATGGCCCTCGGTGCGCACCAGCAGCGCCGCTGTAATCAGCCGTGTTGGATCAAGCGACCGCGCGTGACTTGCCTCTGTCTCGATAAACCTGGTGCGCTCCGGCGTATTCGGCGTTTCGTTCGCCATCGACCACAGGATGATGGCAGCATGGTTGCGCGACGTATTGATCTCCTCGTCTAACTGCTGCTCGGCCTTGGCCAGTACCTTCGGGTTATCAAACTCGAGCGCCCAGTAAACAGGATTTTCTGACCATACAAGCAGGCCAAGCCGGTCCGCGGCGCGCAGCATCGTCTCATCGTGGGGATAGTGCGCGAGCCGAACATAGTTACATCCCAGTTCCTTGGCCCAGCCGAGCAACGTATCCGCGTCCTGATCGGAATAGGCGCGACCCGTGCGATAGGGAGCCTCAGCATGGATCGCCACGCCTCGCAGGAAGATTGGTTTGCCGTTCAGCAAAATCTCCGTGCCGCGCGTTTCAATTGTGCGGAAGCCCATCAACTCGTGCACTGCGTCTTCACCCGCACTCAGGTCAACCTTGTAGAGCTTTGGCTCTTCGGGCGTCCAGCGCTGCAGGCCATTCACACTCATCCGCACCAGCGCCTTGCCGTCCGCATCGGTGATGGCCGTGGCCTTGGCGCCTAACTCCGGAATAGAAACCTCGACCTTCTCCCCAGGAGGACCGTCCATTACATGCACCCAGCCTTCAATCACCGAACCCTCGCCGCGATCCAAATGCAGGTCATACTGGTCGATGAAGGTCTCTGGCACTTCAATCAGGGAAACTTCGCGGATAAGTCCGCCGTAGTTCCACCAATCGGTCTGCAGCGTCGGCACGTTATCTGCATGCCGCGTGTTGTCCACGGCGGCCACCACAAAATTGGAGCCGTCATGAAGCGCCACGGTAACATCGCAGGCAAATGCGGTGTAACCGCCTTCGTGCTCGCAGACCTTCTGTCCGTTGACCCAGAACCACGAGCGATAGTTGGCAGCGCCCACGCGCAGATAGACGTGGTCATGCGGCTTGGCTGCATAGGTAAAGTCGCGCTCGTACCACATGGGCCCTTCGTAGTAGAGCAGGGACGCGCGCTGCGTATTCCAGTCGCCGGGCACTTTCAACTTTGGCGCTTTGGAGAAGTCATACTCCGTGGGAAACGGATCGTCCGGTTGTGCCTTCCGATTCAGAAACCAGCCGTTTTTCTTCTCTTCATGATGGAAGCTAAAGAGGCCGGAAAAATACGGATCGGCAATCGAACCCCACTCGCCATTGAGAGACGTGGCCGGCCGCCGGTCTGCGCCCGTGAGCACAATGGGCGCCGAGACGGCCTGTGCCGCGCATGCCATCGCGGACAAGGCTGCGACCGCAATGAGAGTCATAAAAAGACACGACTGCGTCATCCCGGGCGCAGAGTAGCGGGCAAACCAAGGCTTCATGCCGGTTCCTCGTGTAAGTGCTGGAATCTCCAGGAGACGATGCGCCGGTACAGCGTCATCCAGCGGCATCTCTCAGTGGACTGACCATCTTAGCCCTCGCGCCGCTTCCTGCACAATGCGTGCCTCCGGCTTGCCAAGCGCGGTGCCGGGTGGAGATACTGCTTTTGGCGCATCCTCCTCGCCATACTCCTGTTCGCGAGAGTCCCGTGACACCTGACCTGCTGACTGCGCGCCTGGTGCGCAAGCAATGTCTCTCCGCAAGCGCGCAGTGCTTCCATCTCGACTTCGTGCTCGATGGACGGGAGGACTTTGTCTTCACGCCGGGCCAGTTCGTCTCTGTGGTTGCCCAGGACGCAGGCGCCAAGCAGCAGATGCGCGCCTACTCCATCGCATCGGCGCCGCGCGGCAATCGTTTTGCGCTGTGCCTGAATCGCGTGGAGGACGGCTTCTTTTCCAATCGACTGGCCGACATGCAGCCCGGCGACACAATGCGGATACAGAAGCCGCTCGGCTACTTCACGCTGCGCGAGCCGCTCACGGATTCGATTCTCATCGCGACCGGCACGGGCATCGCGCCCATGCGCGGCTTTGTGCAGTGGCTGTTCCCCTCTGATGGGCCAGACCGCAGCGCCGGCCACGGAATATGGCTTATCTATGGAACGCGGCACGCGACTGAGTTGTACTATCGCGACGAATTCGAGGCCGCGGCAGCGCGCCATGCCAACTTCCACTACCTGCCCACGCTCAGCCGCGCTGCGGCAGAGTGGTCCGGCCTCCGCGGCTATGTGCAGGAGCATGTTGTGCGAGTTCTGGCGGAGCGTGGCGCAGGCTTGCAGCAACCCGCGCCTGCACCGGAGCAGGCTACGCCCGCAGCCGGCGGAAGCTTTGACATCCACGCCTATGTCTGCGGATTGAGCCCCATGATCAATGCGGTTCGCGAGAGACTGAAGGAACTCGGCTGGAACCGCAAGCAGATCATCACCGAGCGCTATGACTAGGGCCCGGCGATGACCTGCTGCTGCGGTTACTCTTCTTCTTCCTCCACCGGCCGCCTGGCGTTGGCCAGGATCTTGTCGGCCACCAGTTGCGGAACGATGTCGTAGTGGTCCATCTCCATGTGGTAGCTGCCCTTGCCCTGCGTCATTGAGGTAAGCAGGGTGCCGTACGTCAGCATCTCCGCCATCGGGACCTCGGCGTTGATGACAGTCGTGCGACCCTTGGACTCCATGCCTTGCACGCGGCCCCGGCGGCCGTTCAGGTCACCCATCAGGGTTCCGGCAAACTCGTCCGGCGCCTCGATCTCGACCTTCATGATGGGCTCAAGCAGACAGGGTTTGGCTGACTCCATGCACTTGCGGAAGGCCAGCCGCCCGGCCATCTTGAACGACATTTCGTTCGAGTCCACGTCGTGATAGCTGCCGTCGAAGACTGTCACCTTGAAGTCCACCACGGGAAAGCCTGCCAGGTAGCCGCGCGCCGCGGATTCCACAATGCCTTTCTCGACGGCCGGAATGAACTGTCGCGGAATCGCTCCGCCAAAGACCTCATTGGCGAACTCAAAGCCACCGCCGCGCGGCATCGGCTCCATGCGGATTTTGCAGTCGCCAAACTGCCCGTGGCCGCCGGTCTGCTTCTTGTGCCGCCCCTGTGCCTCGGCCCGCCCACGGATCGTCTCACGGTAGGGCACCTTCGGTGCTTTCAGCGTGACCTCGGCGTGGTAGCGCTTCTTGAGCCGCGAGACGATCGCCTCAATGTGCGGCTGGCCGGCTCCGGCGATGAGAAATTCATTCGTCATGGGATCGCGATAGAAGCGAATCAGCAGATCCTCTTCCATCAGCTTGTGGATGGCGGGCGCCAGCTTGTCTTCATCGGCGCGGGTCTTGGGCTCAATGGCGTAGGTCATCGCGGGCTCGGGTGGAACAGCGAGTTCCACCTGGATCTCCGCGCCCTTCAGGCCCAGCGTATCGCCGGTAAAGGTCTCGCGCAGCTTGGCGACAGCGCCCAGATCGCCCGCGTGCAGTTCGGCTACTTCCACCGCTTTGCGCCCCTGCATCACGCTCAGGTGCGAGAGCCGCTCCTGACCGCGACGGGTGTAGTTCTCGAGCGTCGCATCGTTTTTTACCACGCCGCTGACGACCTTGAAAAAGCTGATGCGGCCTGAAAAGGGGTCGGTCATGGTCTTGAAGACCAGCAATGCAGTAGGCTCGGCGTCGTCTACTTTGCGGAAGAAGGTGCTATTGTCGGCAGCGTCGGCTTCGTCTCCGTGAGCGGCCGCAGCCTGCATCGCTATCGCCTTGAACGCAAAGGGCGCGCGCTCAATGGGCGCGGGACAGTAGACCTTGATGAAGTCCAGCAGGTGGTCGGCAGCCATATTGGCCAGCCCGCTCGAAAAGAGTACAGGGAAGATCCGGTCCTCG
>JAJXXG010000731.1 GCA_021781255.1 Acidobacteriota bacterium | reverse complement strand
TTTCGCCTCTTCTCGCGCTCGGCTTTTCCCGCCCCGCACGTCCCATCCTTATCGCTTTCTGCCTGGTTTGTCCGCTCCCCGCGTTACCCTTTAAGGTTGTGCGCCTCTTCTCCAGATTCTTTCGATTACGGCAAAAATCCCTCGCCCGCGCCATCTTCCTCTCGCTCGGCGCCTTTGCCGCCAGCCTCCGTCTCGCCGGCTTCCCTTATATCGACAATCTGCACGGCTCCGATTGGCAGCTCCTTGCGCTCTTGGTCGCCGCCTGGGGCCTGGTCGAGACCTTTCGTTGCCTCCAGCGCCGATGGAACCTCTACCATGCCGGCGTTCTCGTCCTCCTCTACGCCGATCTCATGATCCTTGCCGGCATCGTTGCCCTCATGACCGTGCCCTGACCTCTTCCCCAATCCAGCGCCGTCCGCATACCCAAAAATGTCAACCCGAACCCGTGCGGTGTCGTGTAGCATGGGCGGAGTGCAGATTCAGCCGGTGTTTTCCGCGGCCTGGAATCCTTACACTGCCTGCGGCTCCTGCTGAAATTCGCTATGCACTGGAGGAAGCAATGCTGAAAGGATTTCGCGATTTCATTCTCCGCGGAAACGTCATGGATCTTGCGGTCGCCGTCATCATCGGCGGAGCATTCGGCAAGATTGTCAGCTCGCTCGTCGCGGACATCATCAATCCGATCATCGGCGCCACCGTCGGAAAGCCCAACTTCGGCAGCATTGTCCTGCATGTCGGCAGCGGCGTCGTGACCATCGGCAACTTCATCAACGCCATCGTTGAGTTTCTCATCGTGGCCGCGGTGGTCTATTTCGTCTTCGTGTTGCCCATGAATGTCGTCATGGCCCGCCTTAAAAAGCCGCAGGCTGCGCCCGCGCCCACCACCAAGCCATGCCCTGAATGCCTCAGTGAGATTCCTCTGGCCGCCAGGCGTTGCGCCCACTGCGCCCAGTCCGTTGCCTGAGCGTGGCCCGTCCCTCACCCGCTTGATTCAGCAACGTTAAACTTGATCCGTGCCTCATCCTCCTCCGTTGGTCGCAGTCAACGGAGGGGATGCGCCGCACCATCGGTTGTTCGCTGTTGCGTCAATAGGGTCCACTGCATGAAATTCCGCGCCGCGTTGGCATTGCTTCTTCTGTTTGCCGTTCTCCCGCTTGTCCTTCCGTCGCCCCGCCTCGCGGCCCAGGCAGCCGAGCCGCAGCGCCCGCTTGGTTACCTCGACTTCGCCGCCGAGGCCCGGCTGGAGCAGGACTTCCTCGCCGTTCCTGATGCCAGCCTTGCCGGTGAAGAGCTCAGAATCCTCACCGCTTCGCCCCATCTCGCCGCAACGCCGGAAGACCGTCAAACCGCGGAGTATGTTGCCCAAAAGCTCCGTGCCGATGGCTTCCAGACCCAGATCGTCCCCTATCGCGTGTTGCTCAACCAGCCCGGAGTGGTCCGTGTTGAGGCCTGGGATTCGAGCGGCCATCGCATCATGACCGGCCCCGCCCCCGAGCACCTCGCCGCCGATCCGGCCGGCGACAATCCCCGCGTCGTCATGCCCTTTAACGGCTCCTCGGCTTCGGGCGACGTCACCGCGCCGGTTGTTTACGTAAACTACTGCCGTCCCGAAGACTTCAGCCAGCTTGCCGCGCGCAATATCGATCTCCGCGGAAAAATTGCCATCTGTCGCTACGGCTCCAACTTCCGCGGCGTCAAGGTTTACCTTGCCGAGCAGCGCGGCGCCGTGGGCGTGCTGCTGTACTCCGATCCCCAGGACGACGGTTATGCCAAAGGCGATCCCTGGCCCGTTGGTCCCTGGCGCCCTGATACCGGAGTGCAGCGCGGCTCCGTGCAATACCTCTTCAAGTATCCCGGCGATCCGGAGACCCCCGGCGTCGCCTCCACACCCGACCTGCCCGACTCGGCCCGCATCCCCAACCCCGACGGCCCCGCCGGCAACCAGCCGCACATCGTTTCCATTCCCATCAGCTATCACGACGCCGCGCCCATCCTCCAGGCGCTCAAAGGCCCCGGAGTCCTCCCGGGCTGGCAGGGCGCGCTGCCCTTCCACTACCACATGGGCCCGGCCGGGGTGACCGTTCATCTCCTCTCGCAACAGGACGATCAACGCCGCATCATCTGGGACGTCATCGGCAAAGTCGAAGGCTCCCAGGAGCCGGACGCGCAGGTCATCGTCGGCAACCATCGCGATGCCTGGGTCTACGGCGCCGTCGATCCCTCCAGCGGCACCGCCGCCCTGCTTGAGGCCGCACACGGCATCGGCGCGCTGCTGCGTCATGGCTGGCATCCGCGGCGCACCATCCTCTTCTGTAGCTGGGACGCCGAGGAAGAAGGCCTCATCGGTTCCACCGAGTGGGTCGAGCAGCAGGGCGCAGCCCTCAACCGGGCCGTCGCCTACTTCAATGTCGATGTCGCCGTCTCAGGCCCCAGCTTCTCAGCTTCCGCCGTTCCCTCGCTCAGGGAGTTTGTCCGTGGCATTGCGCGCTCCGTTCCCAGCCCCCTCGGCGGTACGGTCTACCTGCAGTGGAGCGCCGGCTCCACCCTGCCCAATGAGCCTGACGCGCCGGTTGCGCAGGATCAGGTAAAACTCGGCAATCTCGGCTCCGGCTCTGATTACACGCCCTTCCTGCAACACGCCGGCGTTCCCTCCACCGACGTTGCATCCAATGGCTCCTACGGCGTCTACCACTCGGCCTTTGATGACTTTGCCTGGTTCACCGCCAACGCCGATCCCCACTTCCTCTATCTGCAGGAAATGGCCCGCGTTCTTGGCCTTGAGGCCCTGCGCATGGCCGACGCCGATGTTCTCCCCTACGACTACGTCGCCTACGCCCGCGAAATCTCCGCCGACCTCGCCTCCGCTAAACAGCGCGCTGCCGATGCCGGCCTTGCTGCACTCGATTTCGCCCCTGCTCAGGCTGCTGCCGGGCGTTTTGCCGCTGCCGCGCAGCGCGCCTATGCCCTCGAATCCGCTCCGTCCGGAGATCTCGCCCGCCTCAACTCCGCGCTCCGGCAAACTGAGACCGCATTCCTCGCCCGCGCCGGACTTCCCGGCCGCCCCTGGTACCGCCACACCATCTTCGCCCCCGGCGAGCACACCGGCTACGCCGCTGTTGCCATTCCAGGCGTCAATGAGGGCATCGATAACCAGGACGCTCCGCGCACCGCGCAGCAGTTGCAGGCTCTTGCCCGGGCCCTCGATCGCGCTGCCGCGGCTCTCGAATCCGCCCGCTGACAACGCCGTTTGCAAATTTCACCGCATCCGCTCCGAACGCCTCGCTCCGGACCATCGCCCACGCGAAAGCGGTCTTCGCCCATCCCCGCCGGATCTCCCTTCACCCCCATCCGCAGGGCTTCATTCGCTTTTCCGCCCGGTCGAGAGCTCTTTTGACCGCCGTCGAGAAAACATAAGGTTACCCGAGTAACCAATTCGCGCCAGGCCGAATTGCCTCGCTCAATCCCGTGCTGAACCTTTAGTTGTAGCCATTTTCCTTGAAAATCGGCAGATTCCAGTTGCAGTCGGCTGCTGAGTCGCAGTAAGATCGGTAACCAGTAAGAGTTACCTGAGGCGTTTTTGTGTGGTTACTCTTGCCGCTCGCAGTTGTTACGTCGCCCTTGTGGCGGCAAATCTAAGAACTGGATGGTGCCTGTCTCATGCATGACCTCATCATCGCGCTTGTTTTTGTAACCTTGGTGGCCTCCCCGGCCATCGCCGCGGTCATGCCGGCTCGCAAGCGCCGCAGCGCCCCTGAGTGCCAGGCCAAGGCCATCGAATTTCCGGCCGCGACCCTTCCCGCCAGCCGCTAGCCTTCTGCGTCGGCAGTGCCCAAGCGCCTCGCAGCCGCCTCTGCGCCGGTCCTTTTCCTCATTCGCTTGTCCTGTTCCCCAAGCGATCCCTGTTTCCCCCCTCTCGCCTTTTCCGTTTTCCCACCCATATGTGTCATTCCTGTCCCACCCCGGCGTGATTCCCACGCGGCTCTTTTCGGGGCTATCGTTCTTCTTTGATCGCTCATCCCGCTGTCGGGCTTGCCCGCCGGCCAAATCAGGTTTCGCGCCCATGTCGGTCTTCTTCCTCGGATTCGCCTTTGTCGCCATGATCATGATGCCTGTGATCCTTGCGTCGCTGCGGCGGGTCAGGGCTGTTGCGCGCAGCCGTTGAGCGTCATTGAACTGGAGGTTCCCATGCGTGACCTCGTCGTCGAGCTGGTTCTTATCGCCACCATCGTCGCGCCGCTGATCGCCACGTCCCTTGATCCCACCCGTGCCGCCACCCGCAAAAGCTCCGGCTGGTGCGGCAAACTGCGTCGCACCCACTGATGAGGTGCCGGCAGCCCTAGCGCGATTCCGGCGTCGCCGTATCCTCAAGCCCCAGCGCCCCAGTCGACCCGACCCGGGGCGCGGCGGCAGGGTTTGCAATCGAAAAAGGCCACAGGAACCGGGAATTGCCGTAGCCTTTCCGCCCCGCCGTCCCCGGATCCCGTTTCCCTTGTTCCTTGTCTTCTTGTATCGTTAAAGAAGGCATCATGAAGGCTTCACCCAACAATCTGCGCATCGGTATCGCGGTGGTCGTGATTCTCGCCACCGTCGGCTGGCTGGCTTACTCCGGTTACGGCTCCAGCAAAAGCTATTACGTCAAAATTACGGAGCTGCGCGCCATGGGCAACAAGGCCTATACCCGCAATCTCCGTGTCGATGGCTTCGTCGTTCCCGGCTCCATTCAGCGCAATGGTCCTCACGCTGACTTCGTCATCAACGAGTATGAGAGCCACATGGCCAGCGCCGCCGCCGGCCCCACCCTCAAGGTGGTCTATGACGGGTCGGAGCCGCCTCCCGACACCTTTAAGGATGACTCTGAAGCCGTGGCCGGCGGTACCTATGGCCGCGACGGCGTCTTCCATGCCACCACACTCCAGGCCAAGTGTGCGAGCAAGTATGCTCCGGCCCAGCCCGGAGCGCAGCCTGAGTCGCCCGCACCGGCCAAGACTGCTGCCGTGTCCAGTCCGGCGCACGCTTCCACGCCATCTGACGCCAACTGATCGCATGACCACGAACGCACCCGGCGCCGAACTCACACAGCCATGCGCTCGGTCCGTGGAGCCCTGTGCGCGCATCCAGCAGGTCTCCAAGCTCTTCGGTAGCTTTGCCGCCCTCCGCCAGGTCACAGTCGATCTCGAGCCCGGACGCTGCTACGTCCTCCTCGGTGAAAATGGCGCGGGTAAATCCACCCTGTTGCGCATCCTCGCCGGGCTGCTCCGGCCCACCTATGGCGTCGTGCGCGTCTTCGGCGGCTCTGAGCCGCAGCAGGAGCGCGCCCGCATCGGCTACATGAGCCACGCGCCCATGCTCTATGACGAGCTCACCGCCCAGGAAAACCTGCGCTACTTCGCCTCACTCTATCCCGGCCGTGACTGCCTCGCTCCTGCTGAGGCCCTGCGCCAGGTGGGTCTCGATCCCACCCTTGCCCGTACCTTCGGTCAGTACTCCCAGGGCATGCGTCAGCGCACCTCCCTTGCGCGTGTGCTGGTCCCCCAACCCGAGCTGCTCCTGCTCGATGAGCCTTTCTCCAATATGGATGTCGAAAGCGCTCGTCAGATGGTTGAGCTTCTCTCCCGCTTCCGCCACAGTGATCGCACCATCGTCCTCACCACCCATCAGCGCGAGCTTGCCGCGCCCATCGCCGACTGGATTCTCACCCTCCGCGCCGGCCGCGTGGCCTCGTTTGAGCCGGGATCGCCGCGGACAGGTCCATCGGGCATTGATCCGGAGAGCCCCGCGCGATGAAGACCAACGGCGCACGCTTCCTTGAGTCCCTCGGCATCGCCTTCGAACTGCGCGAGTACGAAGTCGACCCCGATGATCTCACCGCCATTGCCGTCGCCCGGAAGATTGGCATGCCTCCCGAGCAGGTCTTCAAAACCCTCCTCACCACCAACGGTTCCGGAGACTATGCCTTCGCCGTTATCCCGGGCGACGCCGAGCTCGACTTTAAAAAACTTGCCCGCGCCTTCGCCTGGCGCAAGGCGGAGATGTCGCCCCTCAAGGACGTGCAGCCCCTTACCGGCTACATCCGCGGCGGCGTCACCGTCTTTGGCGCCAAAAAACCCTATCCCGTCTTCATCGATGAAACCGTGATCCTCTTCGACAGGATCAGCGTCTCTGCAGGAACCCGCGGCACGCAGCTCATCCTCGCTCCTGAGGACTACCTCCGCGCCGCCGCTGCCATCGGTCCGCCGGTTGAAACCGCCGACCTGACCAAAGAGATTCGGCCATTGGAGGCACACGAGTGACCCGCGCCCTTTGGACTCATCTCCTCAAGGATCTCCGCATCGAGTGGCGCACCCTCGATGCCTTGATCTCCATGCTCTTCTTCTCCGG
>JAJXXG010000722.1 GCA_021781255.1 Acidobacteriota bacterium | reverse complement strand
GTCCGGGAAGAACTCCGCCAGCGCTTCGAGCGTGTTGATCAGGGTTTCATCGACCAGTCCACCACTCTTCGCGTAGGCGCTCACTGCCGACGAAAGCTGGTCAACGAGCGTCCCGCGCTTTTGATTCTCATAGTTGATCACCACGATTGGACAGGCTCCGGCCGGCACGCCCTTTTCGTGCAGCAGCGAGAGAAGTGCTTCTTCCGCCTGCCTGTGATATCGGTCGCCATACTGCCGGAAGAAATCGACAATGCTATCGAGGACGTCTGTCGGCACTTGTGCGCCACGTCTCAATACTTCGGCACAGACGCCGCACGCGCTCGCAACTTGCTCGATCACTCGGTGTTCCTGCTCAAGGGTTTCAGTCGCCTTCATGGATTCCTCCTCTTCAACTCTTGCTCGTTAACCATTTCCGCACCGATGATCCAGGCGAGACAATGGAAGATTCGTACTATTGGAATAACCGGATATACCGGCACAAGAGAGGATACACAGGAATGACGCGGACACAGGATTTGAGTGGCAGCCGCAGAGCGCCGTTGTGCACAGCGAGTCGAACGCGAAGAACGGCCATGCCGAATGCAATTCGTACCTGTAGACATTTGGCTGCCTGAATAGCGCTTTCCAAACCTTGTTCAATCAAGAGGAGAAGGTCAGTGTCAGAGAATCGCCGGCTGGCAGATCGTTCTTGCCGTGGCCAGACAATGTGACAACCTGCTCACGTGTGAGTCCACATTTGTTGCAGACAGCCGCGACGCCCCATGGGTCCTCGTCGCCATTTCCGATGAGTGCGGCAATGAACCTGCGCGGCTCGCCCAGGTCGCTCCAGCCAACTTCCCCACAATTTGCGACAAGAAGCCTCTCCGTGCTCAATGCAAGCACCTGCCTGGAAAAGTCGGATGGGACATCTCGATTGAAACCGTCATAAAGGGCCTGCATCTTACTTTCCCCAAATTCCATCTCGCCGCTCAACAGAGCTGTCTCGAATGATTCAAAGAGAGCGCACGCGGTGCGCCGGATCATTTCGAGAAACGCGGCGGCGCTGCCGATCATCACGAATGTGTTCCAGAGACAGCCCTGCGCGAGCAATTCCCTCGCAGTTTCAAGAGGAGGTTTCTCCCAAAAACGGCGTACCGGCGCAAAGTCGTCGACACATTCGCTTTCGGTTGTATATGCAGGCTCAATCCATCCGTATTCCGTCTCGGGGCGCTCAGCACCGGCGCCAAGCAGAATGACCGAATCGGCTCTTTCCTCCGCGAAATCGAAGGCTCGTTCGATAGTGGAGAGAAAACCAGCCTCGTTTTCAAAATAGTGATCAGAGGGGAAGAAGGCGACCTGAGCATTCTCATCCGCATGGAAGACATGCAACAGGCTCCAGAGGATTGCAGGGAGAGTGCCCTGATTATGCGGCTGAACAATTTTCTGGAACCGCGGAATAGATTCCAGTGCTTCCCTGAAGAACGGCTCATGCTTTTTTGTCAGCACGAAGAGCACTCGATCCGGATCGATCGTCTTGGCGATTCTCTGTCGCGTATGGCCGAGCAGCGTCTTTCCACCGAGCAACGGGCAGAACTGTTTGGGCCGATTGTCGCCGCAGGCCAGGCGTGTGAGAGGCTGCAGGCGCGTTCCATCGCCGCCCGCTAAAATAACGCCCCAGCGGTGGCGCGAAGCGCCGGAGCGGAGGCTGTTGAGAGCATCTGTGCCGTTGCTGTCCTGGTGACGCATCGTCCCTCCCTCAAGATGATTCTGTGTTCCGCGTACTTTGACTGGCAATAGAACGGTTGTCCTTCGTGTGGTGTCGAGCGTACTCAAGGGCGCCGTTGCCGATGCGATAGGAACTGGTGCTGGCTCTGCCGTTACGCTATCGCGGCCATTCCGGCGGTTCGCACTCAGGACACTGTTGGTTCACGAATTCGAGGGTCCGCAGAAGCTCGTCGATACTCGGGGGCATGGGATGGGCGGGCGCAACATAGGTCGAAACGATCTCACCGAAGCGATCGGTCAGATATGCGAGAGGTACAAGACAGCCATTTTCATCCGTGGCGCCGGAGAACCGATACGCGGCGTGTGTCTTGTCATAGAGGACAAGAATTGGCGAGCCCCCGGCGATTGGGGTGGCTTGCTCTCCCGGCCCGCAGGGGACGACAGCTACAACCGTCGTCTCCTGTTCCACGAATTCACGAACATGCCGCTCCACATCTTGAAGGAAGACCCGCATCGCGTCCGAATGTCCGGGAAACACCACGACCAGATTGGATTGGCTTCGGAGCATCGAGATTCGAACGTCTTCGCCCCGAGAGGACGGAAGCGCGAAGTCACGGATCATGAAGCCGGGCCTTTGCACGCCAATTCCAGGGTCAACTCTCGCTGCGCCGCCGATTTCAGCCTGAAGCATTGCTTCACCACTCTTCTACCAGTTCTATCCTCTGCTCCTGATTGAACGCAAAAAATGAATCAAACGTCTCTCCAACGCGTACAAATGTCATCGATCATTACAAAGCACGCAAAGCTTAAAATCGGATACGTTAGAGATTCGCAACGGCGCACATTGAGTACGGCCTTTTGCGGCAGCCGGTGGTTCGGTAAATGCCTATGGGAACCAGGATCGAAGACGAGATCACAACAGCTGAGCCGGTCCAGCCAGTAACGGATACAGGCCGCGACATCATGAATGGCTTTCGCCGGTGGGGATACTTGCAGGCAAAGCTCGATCCCTTGGGGCAGTACCTGCAGCCACAGATGATTCCGGAACTTGAGGTTGCGGGTCCCATCGCCGAAAGGGCTCGGCGCCTCTACTGTGGAACGATCGGCATCGAATTCATGCATCTCGCAGAGGTCGCAAAGCGCCAATGGATTGAAGATCGGTTTGAACGCGATGAGCCGGCACGGGACCGGCGGCGCATACTCGAACTTCTGGTTCGCGCCGACATCTTCGAGCAGGTCCTTCAGTCTCGTTATCCGGGGACCAAGCGTTTCTCCCTGGAGGGCGTTACCGCGCTCATTCCGTTCCTCGATACGCTTCTGCATTGCGCAGCTGAGCGCGGCATGAGCCAGGCCATCCTGGCAATGAGCCATCGTGGACGCTTGAATGTGATGGCAAACGTCATCGGTATTGCGCCTGCCGCGATCTTTTCCAAATTTGAAGATATTGACCCACGCAGCGTACTTGGCAGCGGGGACGTGAAATACCATCTGGGAGCAACCGGCCAGTGGAAGGATGCCGGGGGCAACACAATCGATCTCCACCTGGTATCGAATCCCAGCCACCTTGAAGCTGTCGGTCCGGTAGCCATGGGCCGCGCACGCGCGAAACAGGACCGATTTGGCAGCCAGGGCAAGGACCGCGTACTGCCTGTGTTGATCCACGGCGACGCCGCCCTTGCCGGCCAGGGGATTTGTGCCGAGGCGCTCAACCTTGCGTCTGTGGACGGTTTCTCGGTAGGCGGCAGCATTCAGGTGGTCGTGAACAATCTCATCGGCTTTACCGCCGGGCCCAACGAGTCGAACTCGTCGCTCTTTCCTTCCGATGTGGCAAAGCGTCTGGACATCCCCGTGTTGCATGTGAATGCGGAGGATCCGGACTCTGTTGTCCGCGCAGCGAGGTTTGCGGCCGACTACCGTTACACCTTTCATACCGACGTTCTCGTAGACTTGATTGGATATCGGCGTTACGGCCACAGTGAAATCGACGATCCGACCATCACACAACCTCTTCGCTATGGACGGATCAAGAATCATGCTCCCCTCTACAGAATCTACTCGGAGCAAATTGAGGTTGATCCTGCAGAACTGGTTAATCAGGTCCAGTCTGCGCTGGCGGCGGAAAAATATGTGGCCGGCCGGATGAGGAAATCGGCCTCGCTTGCCACTTTGCCTGCATACTGGGGACCGTACCACGGAGGATGCTACAAGACCGAGGACGAATTGGACACGGGCATTCCTATCGAGCGTCTGCGCAAGATCAGCGAAGGATTGATCGCCCATCCGGGAGGCTTTCACATCCATCCCAAGATCAGGAAACTCCTTGAACAGCGAGCCGAGATGGGGCGGAACAAGCGGCCGGTGGATTACGCGATGGCCGAGGCTCTTGCCTTCGGATCGCTTCTTCTCGAGGGAAGGCCTGTGCGGCTGAGCGGCCAGGACAGCCGGCGTGGCACGTTCAGCCAGCGCCACAGCGTGCTCGTCGATACCGAGACGGAGCAAACTTACATTCCGCTGGCCCATCTCGGGCCCGATCAAGCGCGGTTTGAAGTCTACAACTCGATTCTCTCGGAAGCCGCAGTGCTCGGCTTCGAGTACGGATTCAGCCGCGATTATCCTGAGGCGCTCGTTCTCTGGGAGGCGCAGTTCGGTGACTTCGCAAATGGGGCGCAGGTGATCATCGATCAGTTCATCGCAGCCGGCGAAGATAAATGGGATCTGCTGAGCGGACTTGTTCTGCTGCTGCCCCACGGCTACGAGGGGCAGGGACCTGAACACTCGAGTGCGCGCATCGAGCGATACCTGCAACTGGCTGCGCGCGACAACATCCAGATCTGCCAGCCTTCCACCGCAGCCCAGTACTTTCATCTTCTGCGGCGGCAGGCGCTACGTTCCTGGCGCAAGCCTCTGATTGTCTTCACCCCGAAAAGCATGTTGCGCCACCCCGATGCGGGATCGCATTTAGAAGAATTCGCGGCGCCTGGATTCCGGAAGGTGCTGCTGGAAACAGAGATCGAGAATCCGAAACGCCTGCTCTTCTGTACGGGCAAAATCGGTCATGAACTACGGATGGAGCGCGCCCGGCGCAAAGATGCGAATACTGGAATCCTGTCCGTGGAGCAGCTCTACCCATGGCCGGCTGACGAGATCGCCGCGGCGCTCGGCCGGTATCCCAAGGCGCATGAGATTGTGTGGGTCCAGGAAGAGCCGGCCAACATGGGGGCGTTTCCATTCGTTGTTTCAAGGTTGCGCCGCCTCGCGCGCGGACGTCAGGTGCACTCTGTGAAGCGATCGGCTGCCGCCAGCCCCGCTACTGGTTCCGCCAAGGCGCATACGCTCGAACAAAAGACGCTGTTGGCAGCGAGCTTTGGCGGCGAATTGAAGGTGTCGTAGCGGCGGTCAATAGTCCAGGCCCAATTGCAGCCGTGTCGCCTCCGACATACGCTGCATCGTCCATGGAGGATCGAACACGATCTCGACGTGGACCTGACGGACGGTCGGAAGTCTAGTGAGTTTCTCTTCTACATCCGATTTGAGTACCTGGCTCATTCCGCACCCGGGAGCGGTCATGGTCATCGCAATCTGAATGTCGTGGGCGCCGTTGTCTTCCGTGATTTCGCACGAATAAACAAGTCCCAGTTCGACTATATTGACCGGAATCTCGGGATCGTACACTGTTTTCAACTGATCCCACACCAATTGCTCGCTGAATTCGGCTGGCCTTTTTGTTTGGACTGCCGCGAAGCCCAGCGCATCGGCATCCCTCGCGTCGATGCGCATAAGCTGCCCATAGCCGGCGCTCACCGTGTAGCCGCCGCCGAGCTGCTGCGTAATCACGACTGGCGTTCCCGCAGCTAAGATGTGGACATAGCCACTCGGAATCTCAGTGGCGGAACACTCGCGAGCTAACTTCACCAACTGGTGTGTCATCGTCTCTCTCCTCCATACGGACTGAAGTTCTTTTATTTACAGCTCAATAGTCTTCACATGGAATTCAGCGTTTTTGCTGCAGGGCGTGCGGATGCACATTTGCTGATTGGCGTGTAGCGTCTTGCTGCAGTGCCGCGGCGATGGGATACGTGATCCGATCTCCAACTACGCGCGCCCATGGAGTAAGCGTGTGCAAGCGCGCGCTGTTTTTGCCGGTTATCTCCTCCACCTGGAGTCCGCGAACAAGAAGTGCGTCCGCAATCAGGGAACGGTGACAGCGCCAGGGGACGGCTTCGGCGCACATGATTGCCGTCGGCCGGCTTCGCGCGAGACGAATCAACTCCTTGAGGGCAACGTCAAACTCCGCGGTTTGCATGTAGTCGGCAAAGCCGCGGAAACTTGCGTTCCGCCAAGCGGTATTCAAGGAGTCCCGGTGTGCGTGTCTTAATCCACCAAGCCCGGTCATATGGATGTAACGAATTCCGGTCTCTTTCAACGGCGCGGGAAGCTGATCCTGATTGAACTGCGGGTTGTGTCGCGAACGAGGAAAGGTCCGCACATCGACGAGTTGCCGGATGCCGTGAGCTTGAAGAAGCGCAATGAAGTCGCCCAGAGGGTGCGTGGAGTGGCCTACCGTCCAGAGCGTGATGCGGCGGTTTCCCTTTGGCTTATCATTGGTTGGGCCATGATTCAGGTTTGCCCGAATCTCGGGGGATTGACCAGATGCGACACGTCGACGTTTTGCACTC
>JAJXXG010001277.1 GCA_021781255.1 Acidobacteriota bacterium | reverse complement strand
TTCCCCGCATTCTTCAATCGACATCCAGTTGGGAGAATTCGGCCTCTTTTCGAGTTGTTGTTCCAGCTCCGCAAAGCCGGAGTCTTTCTTGTACTTTTCCGGCCGCGTCCTTCCGGTCTGCTGAATGTTGGTCGCCACCGGGCCCGGGCAAAACGCAGAGACACCGACGTTACTTTCCGCGAGCTCGCCGCGCAGAGCTTCCGCCAGCCCGATCACTGCGGCCTTGGCTGTGGTGTAGATGGCTGTCCCGGGCAGCGGAAGAACGCCGCACATTGACGATGTATTGACGATGTGCCCGCCCTCGCCGTGCTTGAGAATGCGCGGCAGAAAAATGGCGGTCCCATTTACCACACCGCCAATCATGACGCCCAATCCCCAATCCCAGTCGTCAAACTTCGATTGCGTGATAGGACCTGTCAGCCCCAGGCCGGCGTTATTCACGAGAAGGTGAACCTTGCCGAACACCCGCTCAGTCTCGTCCGCCGCGCGTGTGAACGCTTCGCGGTCGGTAACGTCGAGGCGGATGGTGTGAACGCTCTTCTCCTGGCCCTTCCCCTTAAAGTAAACTGTTGCCTCGTCGAGATGGTCTTGCCGAACGTCGGCGATCACAACCTTCATGCCCGCGTTGACGCATGCCATGGCTATACCGAGACCGATGCCGCTAGCTCCACCGGTAATGAAACCAACCTTCCCTTGCACGTCTTTCATTTGAGTGATCCTATCGCTGTCGCGTGGCAAAAGTGAACTGAACCTTTAAACCCCTGGCCTCAGAGCCCGCTCTGCGGTCCGGGGAAATTCGAAATCGTGACCTCAGCGGCTGAAGCCGGTTGTCTTAACGGCATCAAATCGTGTCACTAGAGCGGAACCAGAGTGAGTGTATCCTTGCGGTCCGTCGTGAAAGGCGACTCGCCACAGCGAGCCGCCTGGCTGGCGTACTTCCCGGATGCATCTACTCTGGTTCCGCTGTAGTGCGGCTGCGCCGCCCAAAATCTGCCTTGCAGCAAAAATTGAATCCAGGCCCATTCCGGTTACTTCACGTCGTACCCTGAAGCATTTGTGTTGGCGGCATGCCGCTTCTGCCGGGCATAACGGCGGCGCGCCGCAGTCGCATCCTCCTGATATATCCCGCTCTTGGGCCGCCACTTATCGATCGAAACCGTCTGTGTGTAGAAAAAGTCGGTGGTTAACCACAGAGGGTTCGTCTCGCCTCCCACAACAATCGTATTAATGAAATCCGGATTCGTGTAGGGGCTGATGAGCGCATCGTCCGGCAATTTAAACCATGACGCGTAGGGCTCCGTACCAGCATGAGCCATCGGCTTGACAAGCGAGTAAACCACGTCGGAAGCGAAGAACTGCTTTTTGGGCATTTTGAAGTTCTCGCAGATCCATTTTGCCAATTGCTGCGGGTTCTCGAATCCCTGTTCCTTGAGGTGTTTCGCCACCAGCGGGTCCATCACCAGCGCGATCTGCGAATGCAGCCCCGCAAAGGCCTGCATCATCAACACCGTTTCCTCCTGCATGGGCCGCACAGATCCCGCCGCTCCCATGCTGTTGATCGCACTCCAGCCACGGAACAAACTCACCGTGCTCTCGTCCTTCTTGAACCCCTTCTGCACGTGGAATGGCTCGAATACACTGCGCTCCTCGTTCTCGGCAAACATCATATTGTTGTAGTTCATGTTGTTGCCGGTTGAGCCCATGAAGGTCTCGCCCAGGCGGGCATCGCCCAGGTTGATCGTCATCAGCGTCCAGGCGCGCCCAATCACGGAGTTCGCGTGGTTGAAAGGACTCAGTGCGCCGAGCCCCGAGTTCATCCCAATCTCTTCCCGGATCGGCCCGTTTACGACCGCCATCCGCCCAAACGAAGTCGTGGAACTCGGCATCGACGCTTCCTGACTTGCCGCCAATGCCAAAATCACAGGCAGATGCTCCGGCTTGGCGCCCGCCATCACCGCGTTCACCGCCACCTTTTCGACGGTGTATTCCAGTTTCTCCTGCAGCGTCGTTACCGTCATCCGGCCAACCACTTCGCTCGGATCCGCCGCCGTCCCCGTCAGCATCCGTGCCACCCGCTCCTCGGTTGGAAGCACGATCGGCATGCCGTCGGTCCACCCGTTCTCCAGGAACAGTTCCTGCAGGTTCTCTTCCGTGTCCGGCGTCAGCAGGCGCGACCGCGACACACTGCGCACCGGCTTCGGGTTCCGCTCCTCCGCCGTCAGCGGCTTGGTCAGTGCTTCTACTACTTGCGGCATCAGGGTCTTGCCGCTGATCGGGTCATTTCCCTCAACGTAGTGCTTCAGAACCTCCCGCGGCCGTCCCACCAGCGGATACGGCACGAAGCTGAAGCGCATGTTCATGCCATGGTTTAGCGCGTCCCGCGCTGCAAAGTCGGCAAACCGCGCGCTCGCCATCGGGGCCGTCGGTATTCCGTACTTGGTCTCCAGGGTCCTGCAATGTTCGGCCACACTGGCCGTGCAGCCATCTCAACCACCCACCCCGAAAATCACCGCATGTCCCTGGTCTTTCACCAGGGCCCACAAGTCAGGTTCGTCCACGAACATGTTGAACCTTTTGCGAACCAACTGCGTCTTCACCGAGGGCAGATGCTTGGCAAACCACGCCACCGTCTCTTCCAGAAAGTCATACCCACCGCCAAACCCCACGTCCAGCAGGAACACCGTTTTCCCGTCAAGGCTATCCAGGCGCTCGGCCAGCGGCTGCGGCTGAATTTGAGCGGTAGGCTGACCCCTGGGATCGAGCACTGTGATTGATGCGCGGGTTGACTGGACTGCGCTTGCTGCCATCTCAAACCTCCCTGACCGGATTCAAATTGGTTTCCAAAGCGACTCGCGTGGTTCGGGCGATTTCGCTAGTGTATTTCCTTGTCTTCGTCTTTAAGGTATTGCTCGTATTGCCCGGCCGTCAACAAGCCCTCGACCGGCGCCGCGGAGGCGAGTTTGATTTTGATGATCCACGAGCCGTGAGCGTCGGCATTCACCTTGTCAGGCGTTTCCAGCAGCGCGTTGTTCACCTCGGTAACAACTCCGCTCGCCGGGGCGAACAGATCCGATACCGACTTCACTGACTCCACGCTTCCAAAGCTCTGGTCTGCCTGAATCTGCGTGCCGACCGCCGGCACATCGAAAAAAACAATCTCGCCCAGGGAATATTGGGCGTATTCAGTAATGCCGATCGCGCCGATGTCGCCGTCCTGTTTAATCCAGAGATGCTCCTTGGTGTACCTGTAATCGAGTGGGTAAGCCATTTCTTTCCTTCCCTCGGTTTTTGACTTCAGCCTGCAATTGCAAATGACGGGAATCCGGGCCTGGCCCTGGAGCACTTCCAGACCTGGCGCAGCCGACTGGGGCGACTCGACGCATGCTGGCGGGTGTCGCTTTAACCTGGCAGAACTGCTTGTGGAAATCTTTGCGCAATTGAGCGCCGTTTGGCTTTTTCCTGGTCTCTAGGGCCGCACGCGGGCTCATGCAGTATTGTACGCGGCGAAGCTGGAATAGACCACAAGTCGGCGCGTGAACGCCAGGGCAAACGCACCATGATTTTTCGACGCGTACTGAAACAAGGGCACAGCTTTCGAAGCTGCTGAATCTTCAAAGGAAGGAAGCTTTGTAACAAGGGCACGGCTTTAGCCGGGCTGTAAATGTCGCAAAAATGAGTGCGGGCTTCAGCCCCTGCCACGGTCGCTTCGTCATCTTCGCCTCTTATTTGGACTTTTTCCGCAGCCTGTTTAGCCGGGCCGTTCAAGCCCGCAGAATGCACCGGGCTTTAGCCCCCGCTGCTTTTTCCCTTGCTGCGTTCGCTGTCTTTTTGGTCCTTGATGCTATGGCGCGTTTGCCCTGGCGTGAACGCAGGCGGCGGCGTAACAGTGCTTCTTCCTCGCCTTTGATGAGCCATAGCCAACACTTTATGGACGAGGCAGGTAACCAAAGCAGATCGGGGTTGACTTTGTGCAGGAGCGCAGTGAGCCGTTCTCTTCCCTGTTCTTGCGGCTTGCCGTATGCGTTCCGGCGCCCGCGGCGCGCCTATCCGGCCCGGTACCCGGAGCGGGTTTTGGCAACGGCAAAATAAAGCAATTGGCATGGGCGCCCCCGGGCCATATGATTGGCGAAATGAACCTCTTTGGCCTTGGCGAGCATCTCAAGAAAGTGGATGAATTCGCTGCTCCGCCGCTTTGAAGTCGAGCCGCCATTCGACCACAAACGGCAGCTGGCCGAACTGGAATACGCAATGAATTCCCGCGCTGCTGCCACATCCCCTTGAGAGAACCGCGTGGGCTTAATGCTTGAATGATGTTGCAGCACCAGGTCTGCTGCTTCGATTGGAGTAGAGGGCCAGATTCCCCGTTGATTAACAGAAAGGATGAATTGAGATGCCGGTCTATGAAGGAAGATGGAGTACAGTTCGCGTTGAGGTTGAAGAAGGAATAGGGTGGGTAATCCTCAATCGCCCGGAAAAGCGCAATGCGATGAGCCCCACGCTCAATCGCGAAATGATCGACGTTCTGGAGACGCTGGAACTGGACGAGGCGGTGAAAGTGCTCGTTCTTACCGGAGCGGGTGAATCCTGGACCGCGGGCATGGACCTGCAGGAATATTTTCGCGAGATCGACAAGGCGCCGGAGGTCTTTCAGGAAAGGACTCGCCGCGATGCATCGCGCTGGCAATGGAAACTGCTGCGCATGTATGCCAAGCCAACCATTGCGATGGTGAACGGGTGGTGCTTTGGCGGCGCATTTTCGCCTCTCGTTGCATGCGATCTGGCTATCGCGGCCGAGACCGCGGTGTTTGGCCTTTCAGAAATCAACTGGGGCATTCCGCCCGGAAACGTGGTGAGCAAGGCCCTGGCAGACACGATCGGACAGCGCAAGGCGCTCGAATACATCATGACCGGCGAGACCTTCACCGGCGCTCAAGCGGCGGCGATGGGACTCGTGAATCGCGCCGTGCCTCTTGAAAAACTGCGCGAAGAGACGGTGGCGCTTGCCCGCAAATTAGCTGCAAAGAATCCCCTTGCGCTGCGTGCGGCAAAGCACGGCTTTAAGCGCTGCCGCGAGCTGACGTGGGAGCAGAGCGAAGACTACCTCTACGCCAAGGTCGACCAGTCGATGCACCGCGACCCCGAACACGGCCGCGACGAAGGGCTAAGGCAGTTCCTCGACGAGAAGAGCATCAAGCCTGGGCTTGAGACCTATCGCCGCTGATCGAGGAATGGATCAATTCGGGTGGGGGCAGGCATCTCTCAGGAGCCGGAGCCCCACTCATCTTGCGGCGCTTCCGGCACGACGAGCTCAATTTGAGCCTGCGGCTCGCCAATAGGGCTCGATTTTGCCCCTGTCAGAGTTGCAGGGTTCGGCAGCTTGCCGAGCGCATCAATTACGATTCCGGGGGTAAGCACCTGGGGTAAAAGCTCAGGTGTGCTTTGCCCGGGCGTGTAGAGCGCATACACCGGCACGCCGCTGCGGCCAAGTGCTGTAAGCGCCTCTGTAATGGCCGGGTCCTGGCGTGTCCAGTCGGCCTTCAGCAGCGTCACGTTTTTGGCCTGTAACTCCTGCACCACTTTGGGTTGGTTCAGGGCGACGCGCTCGTTCACCTGGCAGCTCAGGCACCAGCTTGCGGTAAAGTCCACAAAGACCGGTTGTCCGGCGGCCAGCGAACGGCTCACTGCATCGGCCGACCAGGGCTGCCATGTGCCGGGAGCCGCACCCCGTCTTGGAGATACTCCCCCAATCTCCGGCGCAGCCACCAGCTTCCTCGGCGCGGCTACACCCACCACAATCACCGCCAGCACAATCAGCGCGGCAACCACCGTAGCCCAGCGCTTGGCCGGCCAGCGGCCCAGAAACCAGCCGGCAATCGCCAGAAGAAGGAAGCTTGCGAGCAGCGCGGCCAGCAGCGCCGCTCCGTAGGCTTGCGCCAGCACCCACGCCAGCCAGATGACTGTGGCGAAGATGGGAACCGAGACAGCCTGCTTCAGCACGTCCATCCACGCGCCGGGCCTGGGCAGCCATCGCGTCCAGGCGGGCTGCAGCGTAAGCGCGACGTAAGGCGCGGCCAGCCCGAGAGCGAGCGCCGTGAACACGGCGAATGTCACGGCGGCGGGTTGCGCGAGCGCGTAGCCAATGGCCGCGCCCATAAACGGTGCCGTGCACGGTGTGGCCACAATCACTGCCAGCACGCCGGTAAAAAAGCTGCCCGCGTAGCCTTGTTTGGCGGCCAGCGATCCGCCCGCGCTCGTCAACGTGAGGCCGATCTCAAACTGCCCGGCCAGCGAAAGCCCCAGGAAAAACAGAAGCCCCGCCATCAATGACAAGAAAACTGGCGACTGGAACTGGAAACCCCAGCCGAGAACCGCCCCGGCGGCGCG
>JAJXXG010000622.1 GCA_021781255.1 Acidobacteriota bacterium | reverse complement strand
CTGATCCTGTGACGAACCTTGCCGCCACAAGGGCGGGGGATATCGTGACCCTGCGGTGGACCAATCCGACCAAGACCACGGATAAGCAGTCGATCTCGGCTTTCCAGCAGGAGATGGAAGCTGATCTTTGCCGCTCCGAGTCCACTCCGTCCACCACGGCCAAAGCCAGCGCCCACTGTCTTCCTCTGCTGCGGCAAACCGTGAAGCCCGGAACAGAATCGATCCTCACTGATGCGCTGCCTGCCTGGCTTACTGCTGGCCCGGCCCGTCCGCTCCTGTACTGGGTGATGCTGCGGAATCGCAAAGGACACACCGCAGGATCCTCCAACATCGCCGTCGCCGCTGCCGGTGCCGCGCCGGCTGCCGTCGTGGGCCTGGTCGCCAGCGCCAGCGCCGGCGGCGTTATCCTGCGCTGGCAATCGGACGGCACGGCAACAGCCATCCGTCTCCATCGCCACGTGCTGCGCGCTGCACAGCCAGCCTCGCGCGGAGCCAATTCTCCCAAGCCAACCTCGATGGTCGGGCTGCCGCCCGAGCCGGCTGACGAAGACCTCGTCGTTGATGCGCCTGCACGCTCTGGCCCGGCTGGAGCCGTGGATCGCCAGGCCCGCTTTGACGAAGAGTACAGCTACACCGCGCAGCGGTTCGTTGCGCTGCCAGCGCAATTTACCCCGACAACATTGGCTGCAAGTGATGCCAAACGCGACGCAACAGCAGAGCTGGCGGGGCCGGTGAGCGCTGCGGTGACTGTGGATACAACGGATATCTTTGCCCCGTCCGTGCCCCGCGGTCTGGGCATCGTCTTTACCGCGGCCACGCATACGATGGACCTGTCCTGGATGCCCGATACCGAGCCGGATCTTGCCGGATATCTTGTGGATCGAAGTCAGGACGATGGCCCATGGCAGCAGATTTCCCCTGCCGATCCGATCAGCGTTCCAGCCTACTCCGACACCACCGCGCAACCCGGGCACAGATATCGTTATGCGGTGCGCGCAGTGGACACACACGGCAACCGAAGCCAGCGATCGGCCCCGGCTGAGGCTTTGGCAACACCATGAAAGATCACTTCAACACAACCCGCAAGCGTGAGGAATCCGAATGAAGTATTGTCGAATGGAAGTGGATGGACGACCCGAGTGGGGCCTGGTCGAGGAGCGCGCCGGCGCTCTCTGGATCACCTCTCGACTCTCATCGCCATGGGAAACAGGCTCGGCAGAGCCGCTCGGGGAACCGTTGCTGCTGAGCCAGGCCAGGCTGCTTGCTCCCGTCACCCCGTCGAAGATCCTGTGCGTTGGCAGAAACTATCGCGACCACGCCAAAGAGCTGGGGAATGAAGTTCCCGCCGAGCCGCTGCTTTTCTTCAAACCGCCCTCGTCGCTGCTGGGAGACGGCGGCACGGTGCGTATGCCTCGGGCCTCTGAACGCATCGATTACGAAGGAGAACTGGCTGTCGTCATCGGGCGGAGAGTGCGAAACTTCAGCGCAGATCAGGATATCTCCACCTGCATTCACGGCTTGACCGTCGCCAACGATGTCACCGCGCGCGATCTGCAGAAGAAGGACGGCCAGTGGACACGCGCCAAAGGCTTTGACACCTTCTGTCCGGTTGGCCCCGTAGTTGACACCAGCGTCACCGCCGAGGCCATGGCTGCCGGATTGCTTGTGGAAACGCGCCTCAATGGCGAACTGCGCCAGCACGGTTCCACGGCCGATTTCATCTTTTCCCTGCCGCAGTTGCTCGCCTACATCACAGCCGCCATCACTCTAGAACCGGGAGATCTGCTGTTGACCGGCACACCGGCTGGCGTTGGTCCTGTCTCCGCAGGCGATCTTGTCGAAGTTACCGTCGCCGGTGTCGGTACGCTGCGCAATGCTTTCGTCGCTGAAGAGCTTTGAAGACAAAGCCGGAATCGAGATGCCGCCCGTCAATTTCGGGCCAGATGCAGACTCTTTTGCCCCCGACATCATTTTTCTGCATCCAATTCAGAGTAGACTGGCGATGGTCTTGTTTCCGGCGCAACTTTCGTCTGCGCAATTCTTGCAGTCCATCAACTGCACGCAAAACATCAACCCCTGGAGGAAATTGTGTCAAAGAATCTTCTGGAACAGTTGCGAACCATGACGGTGGTTGTGGCCGATACCGGCGACATTGCGGCGATGGAGAAGTTTCGTCCGCAGGATGCAACCACAAATCCTTCTCTCATCACAGCCGCGGCACAGTTGCCGCAGTATCAGTCCATTGTGGATGGCGTGCTACTGGATGCGCGCAAGGAACTCGGTGACGCCGCCGAAGAATCCAAGGTCGCCAACCTGGCCTTCCGACGTCTGGCCATCGCCTTTGGGAAAAAAATCCTGGCCATCGTTCCCGGCCGTGTCTCAACAGAAGTGGATGCGCGACTCTCGTTCAACACGGAAGCTACGATCCAGCAAGCGCACGAAATCATTGCCGAATATGACCACGCAGGCATTGGCCGCGACCGTGTGCTCATCAAGATTGCCTCCACCTGGGAAGGCATCCGCGCTGCGGAAGTGCTGGAAAAAGAGGGCATTCACTGCAACCTTACGCTGCTCTTCGGGCTGCATCAGGCCATCGCCTGCGCTGAAGCCAAAGTGACCCTGGTTTCGCCGTTCGTTGGACGCATCCTCGACTGGTACAAGAAGGACACCGGCAAGGATTACACTGGGGCCGATGATCCCGGTGTGCACTCCGTCACAGCCGTCTACAACTACTACAAGAAGTTTGGCTACAAGACTCAGGTGATGGGTGCGAGTTTCCGCAACATCGGAGAGATCTGTGAGCTTGCGGGTTGCGACCTGTTGACGATCTCGCCGCAGCTGCTGGCCGAGTTGGAGTCCACTACGGCTGAGCTCCCGCGCAAACTTGATCCGGCCAAGGCAAGCGGCATGGCGATGGAAAAGATCATCGTAGACCGCGCCACCTTTGATCGCATGCACGCGGCAGACCGCATGGCCACCGACAAGCTGAAGGAAGGCATCGAAGGATTCAGCGCGGCGCTGGAAAAGCTGGAAACGCTGCTGGCCAAGCGGCTCACCGAGCTGGAATCCGTCGCAGCCAAGTAGCTCGCAGCCGAAGCCTGTTCACCCCACAGTCAAGCGGGCCGCGCGACAAAACGCGGGCCGCTTGATTGTGTCTACAGCATTTTCATTCTTCACATGTTGAGCGTAGCGTGTTTCGGCGATGAACGCCGGGAGCGAAGATGCTGGCGCAACCCGTCAATCCGAGGCCAGACTCAGCGCATGACGCACATCGGCGCCGCGGATCCAGAAGATCACATCCGTCGCAATGTTGGTCGCGTGATCGGCGATTCGCTCCAGATTGCGCGAGATCAGCAGCGCGTGGAGCGCCTGCGGTGTCAGCTCCGGCTTTTGCTGAATCAACGCCAGCAGCTCGGCCTGCGCCAGCCGGTTCATGCGGTCAATCTCATCGTCCATCTCGCGCACAGACTCAGCCACCTGCGCATCGCCATCGAGCAACGCCTGCAGCGCCGTGCGGATCATCCGGCTTGCATACTCGCCCATCGCTTCAAAATCCACGGGAAGCTCGACCTCAGGCATCCCAATCATGTCTCGCGCTCGAATGGCCACGCTCATCGACTGGTCGCCAATGCGCTCCAGATCGGCATTCATCTTGATGACCGCCAGGATAAACCGCAGATCAATGGCCATCGGCTGCTCTTTGGCCAGCAGCTCATAGGCCATCTCGTCCAGCTCGCGCTGTGCGGTATTGATCGCCGTCTCGTTCTCTTTCACGTAGGCGCAAAGGGCTTCATCGCGCTGCAGATATGCTTCCACCGCGCTTTGCACCGCCTGCTGCGCCAGTGCGGCCATCGCCAGGATCTTGTCCTTCAGTTCGGCCAGTTGCTGTTGAAAGTGAATGCGCGGCACCGGGGAACTCCTTATCTCCTTATTGTGCCTGAATCTCTGTTACCGCTGTGCAAATATCCGCATCCTTCGTTCGATTCCCTGCACCAAAGCAGTCATTGCGGCATGATTTGTCCCGACATGGAAAGCTGCACGCCGTCCGGACGGGAGTGGCCCGACCGAGCCAGCCACGCATCGCGTCGGTGACCCCAGACAATTTATTCTGATGTCATGACGACCGCATCGACGATCTCTTCCCAGCCCGGCTCCTCGCATCTCTCGGTTGATCCGGCGCAACTTCAGGTTCTGGAGTGCTACAAGCTCATGACCGGGCTGATCGTGCCGCGCCCTGTCGCGCTTGTCTCCACCGTGGATGCCGCCGGTGTGCGCAACGTCGCGCCCTTCAGCTTCTTCAGCGGCGTCGGCTCCAATCCGCCCACTGTGCTCTTCTGCCCATCGCTCACTACCGCTCCTGCTTCGCCCACTCCGGACCAGCCTGACGACCGCAAGGATACCCTGCGCAACGTCGAGCAGACCGGCGAATTCGTCATCAACATTGTCTCGGAGGCGATTGCCCACGCCGCGAACCTGACCGCGGCCACCGTTCCGCCCTCTGTCGATGAGTTTGAGCTGGCTGGCCTCACCGCCATTCCCAGCGAAGTTGTCCGCGCTCCCCGCGTTGCTGAATCGCCCGCTCAGCTTGAGTGCAAACTGCTGCAAATCCTCTTCACCGGACAGGGCCAGGCTGCCGGTGTGGTTGTGCTCGGCCAGATCGTCCGCTTCCACATCCGTCCGGAGCTGATCGACAACTTCCGCATTGATCCCGTGCTCCTGGACGCCGTCGGCCGCATGGCTGGCAATACGTGGTCCACCACGCGTGATCGCTTCGATCTTACCCGCCCGAAATAGCGCTTTCGGCGGCAGTGCGTGCGGCGCATCTGCTCCACGCGTGGGTGCTGGATGCAATCGCCTGCACGGCTTATTCGGCGCCGATCTCGGCTCCGCGAGTCTCGCGTCCGAGCCAGGTCACCAGGGCCAGCGCCAGTCCGGCCACAATCACCGTTCCTGCCAGCACCGGACGATAGCTGCCCAGCCGCTCTGCCAGTCGCGTCTGGATCACCAGATTCCGTGAGGTGAGCAGGTTGCCAAGCTGATAGGCCACTCCGGGCAGGATGGCCCGCACCGCGCCCGGAGCCAGTTCCGACAGATAAGCCGGGACCACACCCCACGCGCCCTGCACCATGAACTGCATGAGGAACGCGCCCACGCCGAGCGCCGTCGCCGTCCGCCCATAGGCAAACAGCGGCACAATCGGAATTGCCAGCAACGCCGCCGCAATGATCGCGCGCCTGCGGCCCCAGCGCTCACTCAGGCTGCCAAAGACCAGTCCGCCTGCCAGCGATCCCACGTTGTAGATGACCCCGATCAGTCCCACCATCCCTGCCGTAAATCCCGCGCCCTTCAGCAGAAATGTGGGATAGATATCCTGCGTTCCGTGCGAAAACCCGGTGAACGCCGTCATCAGCACAATGAGAAAGACAAGCACCGGAAGATGCTCCCGCAGCGCCTTGACGCGCTCCGGCCACGCTCGCTTTGCCGCTTTCCTGGTCCGCATCTCCAGCCACACCGGCGACTCGCTTACCCCGCGCAGCACAACCGGTACCAGCAACACCGGCACAGCGCCCAGGGCAAACAATCCCCGCCAGCCCAGCCATCGAAAGCCCAGCCCAAACGCGCCCGCCGCCAGCAGATAGCCGATCGCATAGCCCTCCTGCAAGACGCCGGAGAAGAATCCGCGACCCTCTTTCGGCAGCGTCTCAAAGGTGAGCGCCGCGCCCACGCCCCACACGCCGCCCATCGCCACGCCAAAGACCGCTCGCAGGACCAGCAACACGCGCAGCGAGGGCGCAAACGCGCAGGCCAGCTCTGCCGCCGAGTAGCACAGAATATTCACCACCAGCGTCGGCTTGCGTCCCCAGCGATCCGCCGCCGCACCAAAGAGCAGCGCGCCGACCGGACGCAGCGCCAGCGTGAGAAAGACCGCTTCGGCCACCTGCTCGACGCGCGCATGAAATCCACCGGCAATCGCCGGAATGCAGAAGATCAGCAGAAAAAAATCCAGCGCATCCAGCGTCCAGCTCAGCATCGAAGCCAGAAACGCATTCCGCTGCTCGCGCTTCAGCGCACTCCATCTCGTCGATCCGCCAGGCATAGCCCGGAGCATACCAGAGCAACCCCGCATCGACGCAGACAGAGAACCCTGCGACGCAAGGCAAATTGAGATGACCCGATCGGGTCAGGATGCGAGTGCAGGGTTTGAGCATGTCCAGAAACGAATCCGGAAACCAATCTGGAGACAAATCTGGCTCCACTTTACGATCTCCACACGGACAAGCGAAGGTATCCTGCGAACGGCGGGACGCAGGATCCAGACTTCAGCCAGTCTTCAGCCAGTCTTCGACGCGACTTCGACGCGGCTTCGGCCAGGGTCTGTTCTCACAG
>JAJXXG010000473.1 GCA_021781255.1 Acidobacteriota bacterium | reverse complement strand
TGGACGACAGCATCGCCGAACTTGCCGAACTTTTTCACATACTGCTTGTGAACAACATCGCGATACTGCTCCTGCGTAATACCGAACTCCTGCAGCAATGTGCTCACGCGGAAGAACGCGCCCAGAAAGGCGTTGCCCTGCATGCGAAGCTGCAAGTCGGAGCGGTCCGTCGCCTTGCGCGCAATGTCGAAGCCCGGCAGTGTGAACACGCGGATATTCTTGTCGATAATCTGCTTGCGCGCCCACAGGGGCAACTGCTCCCAGGCCTGCTCGCCTTCCTGATCGGACTCCCAGACCAGGCTGCCGCCCTCCTGCATGCCGTCCAGCGGATTGGTGTGAGTGAACGCCTTTGGGTCGCAGCAGAGGACCGTGGTCACATGGCGCAGGTCGCAGTTCACGCGAATGCGATCCTTGGCCGCCACCATGAAGTAACTGGTCGGCGCGCCCTTCTTCTCTGAGCCGTACTTGGGATTCGCGCTGACGTGAATGACTTCCTTCGGATTGCCCTTCTCGTCCAGCAGCCCATCGCGCTCGTAGATCAGGTCGTTCAGGTCGCCCAGAATCGCGCCCAGGTTCTTGCCGGTGGTGATGGCGCCCCAGCCTCCAATCGAGTGGAAGCGCACAGCCACAGCGCCCTCGGGCAGCAGAGACGGCATTTCGTCGCCGATGACCGCATAGGGATGATCGATGCCGAGCACGAAGAAGTTCGCGCCGTCGGCAGCCGTCTTGCCATCCTTGCGCGCACGGCCCGCGGTCGCAAACTCGTATGCGCCAATGATGTGCTCGGGGCGGAAGTCGCGCGAGCCAAGCCCGTAGCTGCCGCCAAGAATGTTGGGCAGTTCACTCGGCGAGATCGCGGGCAGGCCCTCGCCCGCCGGGTGGCCCTCATATTGAACAGCCTTCGAGAGCGCGGTGCGGATGTCGCGGCCCAGCGGATTGTCACCGGAGAGCGCCTCGTCCGTGCGCTCAAGAACAATCACGTTCTTCTTGCCCTTCAACGCCGCCACAATCGCGGCCTCAGGGAAGGGGCGAATCACGTTCACATGAATGGAGCCGACCTTCACGCCGCGCGTCTGCCGCAGATAATCCACCGCGGCCTCGATGTTTTCAGCAGCCGAGCCAAGCGAAACAAAAACAGTGTCCGTGTCGTCCGTCTTGTACTTGCTGATCAGGCCGTAGCGGCGGCCCGTCAGCTCCGCAAACTTCTCATAGGCCTCTTCGAGAAACTCGAGAATCGGCTCGGCAAAATTATTGCGGCGTGCAATCACGCCCTGCATGTAGTGTTCCTGGTTCTGCACCGGCCCCAGCAGAATTGGATTCGTCAGATCGATCATCTTCGGCACGCGGCGGCGCGTCGGCCCGAACAGCACGCGCTGCGCCTCTGTCGGGCACTCGATGATGTCTTCCGGCGAGCCCAGATATTCGCGAATCAGCTCCGACTCGTGCTTGTAGAACGTGCGCTCCAGATGGCTGGTCAGAAAGCCGTCCATGATGTTCATGCCCGGCGTCAGGCTCAGCTCCGTCACGCGGCGCAGAATCAGCGCCTGGTCGGCTGCCTGCTGCGCGTCCTTGCCGAAGACCATGATCCAGCCCGTGTCCAGCGCTCCATAAATATCGTCATGGCCGCAGTGCACATTGAGTGCGTGCTTGGTCAGTGCGCGCGCGCCCACTTCCAGCACCATCGTCGAGCCCTTGCCCGGCGCATGATAATCCTGCTCCACGCCGTAGACCACGCCCTGCCCCGAGGTAAAGTTGACCACGCGCTTGCCGCACACTGAGTGCGCAATGGCGCCGCCCTGGGCCGCATGCTCGCCCTCCGTCTCAATGGCAATCGTGTTGTGGCCAAAGACGTTCAGGTGGCCTTCCGCATAGGCCTGCTGGAACAGCTCGCCGCCTTCCGTAGAGGGCGTAATTGGATAAAAAACGCCGGCATCGGCGATCCGCGTCTCCGTGTGGTACGAGACAAGCTGATTTCCGTTTGCTGTGACCCGAATGCCGGGATAACGAGCTGATTCCGTCATAAATTCCCCCAATAGGTTTCCTGCCAGTGTCCTTGAAGCCGACGCGCGCTGCAGGCCAGTCTGGATTAGCCTTCATGCCGCGTTGCATCCCCGCAACGCGCTGTGCGCCGACAATCCTGATGACTGCGCGACGCGGATTTCCCGCAGGCCGCGCACTTTCGCATCCGCTCATGTGCGGGTGCGCTCAATTCATGTTCTTGCGCGCCAAGATGCCGGCGCTTTCGGGACGTGCTCGCGGGTCCATCTCTCCGCTCAGCCGGCGTCAGTTGAGTGCCGGCAATCGTCCCTGCAAGTCTAATTGCCGAAGTGGACAACGGGAAAACTTAGGGGAAGCTTCTCCGCTGCCCAGCCCCTGTCATTCAGTATGCTCCCACTCATGGGAGACGCTGTACCACTGGATGGGATGAGAGCCGCTTTCACGCCGTAAGACCCACCGGTATATACTGGGCCGCGTTAGCGGTGCGCACATGAGCCTGCCCCATGCAAGACACTGATCCGCAGTCCCGCGAGCAGTTTGCGCGCTATCCAAGCCTGCGGGGACGCACCGTGATCGTCACCGGCGGAGCCTCCGGCATCGGCGAATCCATCGTCACCCATTTCGCGCGGCAGGGCGCCCACGTAGCCTTCCTTGACATCCAGGATGACCCGGCCCACGCGCTGGTCAACTCGCTCGCAGCCGAGGGCCAACCCGCCCCGCAGTACATCCACTGCGACATCACGGATGTAAATGCCCTGCAGGACGCCGTCAAGCTGGTTCTCGTGGACCAGGGAACCGTGGATGTGCTGGTTAACAACGCCGCTAACGACCAGCGCCACTCCATCGAACAGGTCACCCCGGACTACTGGGACCACTCCATGGCCATCAACCTTCGCCCGCATTTTTTTGCCGTGCAGGCGGTACTGCCCGCCATGCGCGCCGCCGGTCGCGGCTCCATCATCAATATGAGTTCCATCTCCTGGATCATTCCCTCCACGGGCGTGCCGCTTTACATTGCGGCCAAAGCCGCCGTCGTGGGACTCACGCGCACCCTGGCCCATGAGCTTGGCCCCTTCAATATTCGAGTCAATGCCGTGCTCCCCGGCGCCATCGTCACCGAACGCCAGAAGCAGCTCTGGTACACGCCTGAGTACAAGGCGGAGATTCTCGCCAGCCAGGCTCTCAAGCGCGACATTGTGCCAGAAGACGTCGCCCGCCTGGTGCTGTTCCTGGCCGCCGACGACTCCAGCGCCATCACCAACCAGAGCTACATAGTGGACGGCGGCTGGGTGTAGCGGCCTGAAGCCGGCAAGACCACGCATTTGGTACTCTATTGCCTTAGGGAGCTTTCACCATGGACATCACTTCCCCGTTCTTCGTCGTCCCGGTCATCATCGTCGTCTTCGTCACAGCCATTCTCTTCTCCACCAGCAGCAAGGAAGACGGCCACTCCTCGCACTGATCCTGCGCCCCGCGCAGACCCGGCCATCAGCGTTCCCGCAGCCGTACCAGCACCACCGCCTGCCGCGGCAGGCTCAGGTCCATCGCCGCCTTGCCTGCGCGAACCGGAATTCTCTGGTCCTTCACCGTCTCTTCCAGTCCGCCAGCCTTCTGCAGTTGCGCCGTCTGTTCCGCAGTCGGATGCGCAGGGCTCCCCATCTGCTGCCACGCCCGGTAGGCATTGCTATGCTCTGCATCCATGCGGAACTCCGCTACCATGGCGGCCCTGCCGTGCAGTCCGTCCACAGCCAGATGCGCCAGCGCACCCGGACCGGCAATGTCCGCGTCGTGATAATTCCATAACAACACGTCCACTTCCCTGCCATTGCGCGTGGCCGCTGCATTCACATCAGGGGCATTGGTTACGCTGTCGGCCACGACCTGCGCCAGCGGAAGCGCGCCGCTGCTTTCAGTCGCAACCCACACGGCTCCCGGCTTGCCGCCTCCCAGCATTCCCAGCATCCTGAAGGCATTCATCACCGGCTTGTCGATGCCGTCAGTCGCCAGTGAGCGAAATCCGGCAAAGGCCGGCTGGTCTTCAAACTCGAAGGCCCAGGTCACCGTGCCTTGGATGTTGACGCCGTACTGGCGGGCCAGTTCATACGTGCGCAGTGTCGCCTCGGTCACGCTCACCCCGTAGAGCGGCCCGTTGCGGTATCCGTTCTGCGTGCCCCGGCAGGCGGCGCAGCCCTCCGGGTCGCTCTCGCCCAGAATGATGGGCGTGTTCTTCCACTCGGGATAACTCGCAATCACCCGCATGCCGCGCGCCACCGCACGCAACTGCGTTGCAATGCTCATCTCCACGTGCCCATCCACCAGTGAAGGCTTGCCTTTGGGGTGGTAGCTGATAAAGTCCAGCGGCGCGCCCGTGCCTCCCGTCGCCGCATTCACGCCGTGCGCGCAGTGCTCCAGAAACTGCCGCAGAAACGGCTCGGAGTGGTCGCTGACGCCCGTGGCCTCCGGCCCGCCGATCTTCGCCTCGGGCATCACTGTGCGAATGGCCGCCGCCGTCAGGTCGTAAAGCCGGTCATACTGCTCGGGCGTGCCATGCCAGTAGGCAATGTCCGGCTCGTTCCACACCTCCCACAGCCAGTCCGCCGTCTGGCTGCCATAGCGCTCATGCAGATGTGTCGCATAAGCCGTCACCAGCTTCGACCACTTGGCCTCATCCTTGGGCGGATAGCTCCAGCCCGTGAACACATTGCCCTTGGGAAAGCTGTGGCGATAAGGCTCAGGATGCGTCGAAAGCGCCTCGGGCATAAATCCGATCTCCACCAGCGGACGCACATGCGCGGCCAGCAGCGCGTCAAAAATGCGGTCCGTAATCGTGAAGTCGTACACCGCCGTTCCGTCGGGCCGCTCCGTGTAGACGTTGGTCGATCCCCACTTCAGCGACCCGTCTCCATTGCCCGTAGTGAACAGGTTATGCGGCCTGAAGTAAACCGGCGTCGGACTCAGCGCGGCCAGTTCGCCCAGCAGCTTCCTACCATGCGGCGCATAGATATAGTTCGGCTCGTCCGCGCCAAAGTAGTTCCAGATCGGCGTGTACGGCCCGGCCGCCTGATTGGCATGCACTGCAACCGAGACCTGCGCGCTGGCTGGACCTGGAGCAAAAAGCAGGAGCGGCGCAGCCGCACCCAAAAGAGCCATGCAGACTCCGGTAAACGCATTCTTCATGCGTTCCACATTACCATTGCTGGGTTCACCATTTTCCCCGGCGGACCAATCCGCCCTCCCCTCGCCGCCCAACTCGTTCAGCCGCGCCTCGAAACGTGATAAAAAGATGAAGCCTCGCGCAAGGCGATTCGAGGAACCATTCAACAGACTTGGGCGTACTAGACGAGAAGAGGGCGATTGCCATGATACGGAAAGCGATGATTGTGCTGTCCGGCCTTGCGCTGGTGGCGTGGACCGCGGGCTGCAGGGTAAATGTGGATAAGGACGCGAACGGGCAGGAAAAAAAGGTGCAGGTGGACACGCCCTTCGGCGGCATTCATGTGAACACTGACAAGACCACGGCCACAGATCTCGGCCTGCCCGTCTATCCCGGCGCAACTCTGGACAAGGGCGACGACGATCACAAATCCGCCGACGTGCACATGGGCATTGGAGAGTGGCAGTTGCGCGTGCAGGTTGTCTCCTACGCCAGCTCTGACCCGCAAGACAAGGTCGAGGCGTTCTATAAACAGGCGCTGGGCCGCTACGGCCCGGTCATAACCTGCCGGAACAACGAGCCCGTGGGAACGCCCACTGCGACCCCGCAGGGCCTCACGTGCTCCGACGACCACAAACACACCAACGTGGACATCGGCAACAATGTGCAGTTGAAGGCTGGCTCCAAGCACCACCAGCACATCGTGGGCTTTGAGAACCCACAGGATGGAAAGACGAAATTTGCTCTCGTCGCGCTGGATTTGCCGTCCGGCATCGACAGCAGCAACACCAGCGATTGATCTGCATCCTGCACCCGCACGACAGACAAAAACGCAGAAAAGCACAACCCTCCGGCCGGAAGGGGTAGAATTCCACCCATCGGTAAGCATCCCTTCCAATCGGAGCCATTCCCCATGCTGAACAAAGTCGTGCGCCTCTTCCCCGCGGCACTGCTCGCCGTGGCTGTTGCTTTGAATGCCGCGGACAAGCCCAAGCCCGCCCCTGCTGCACCCGCGCAGGTCGATCCCTACAGCGAAGTACAGCCCGCAACCGAATCGCTGGACCTGGCCATGTACCAGCGCATTCGCGACGAAGGTCTGAACCACTCGCACGTGATGGAGTTCGCCAGCGCGCTCATGGACGGCATCGGCCCCCGCCTCACCGGCTCGCCCAACCTGAAGAAGGCCAATGAGTGGACGCGCGACACACTGACCAAAATCGGCCTTGAGATCGGAA
>JAJXXG010000311.1 GCA_021781255.1 Acidobacteriota bacterium | reverse complement strand
AGACGGTACGGTTTGCCGGGCTTAAATTTTCCAAAACAGACTCTTTCCGGGCAAATTCCCGTAATCGTCGGCGACGTCTGCGGCGGGATTACGGAAGTGAGTTGTTTCTCCGGCACTGCGCCCGTATCCTAGTGCAGGTCTTTTTACTGCTGTATTGAATGCTCTGCCGCACCGGAATGCCGGTACGACTTGAACGAATCCGAAGGACCGGGCCCTCATGTCTGAAGCAACCTTTCGCATAGCGCGAAAAGGACAACCGCAACTCCTGTCAGTGACCGATGGTGTGGAGCCTCTGTTGGGCTACACGCCCGCGGAGTGGCTAAGCTCCGCCGTCCGGCTGGCAGACCGCATTCATCCGCACGACGCGGAGATTGCCGGCCAACTCTTCTCGCCCGCAGAGGACAGGGGCGCACAGCTCTTTAATCTGCGCATCCGGCATGCGGACGGCCGTATCCGGTGCCTGGCCTGCCGGACAGCGGTGGCGGAGTCAGCAGGGGACGGCTCCGTCCTGGAACTGACCCTGAGCGCCACGGCCAGTCTTGCGTACGGGGGCGATGCGGAACCGATCAACCTGCGCTCCGTGATGGAGTGCGCAGACGGGGGAGTCTTCGTCAAGGACCGGCACCACGTAATCCTAGGCGCAAACCGCCTTCACAGCCTGAGCTTCGCGGATGCGAGCGGGCAGCCGTGCAATCTGGCCGGCCTCACGGACTACGACCTCTATCCGGAAGAAGAGGCGGATCGCATCTACGCCGCGGAGCAGAGGCTCTTTGCCGGGCTGCCCATGGTTCAGGAGGAGCTGGAAGATGTGGATGCGCAGGGCCGGCGGTCCTGGACCGAGGTCCGCAAGTATCCGATAAGAAATGAGCAGGGGGAGATTCAGGGGCTGTTAGGAATCGCCCGGGATGTGACCCGGCGCGTGCTGGCCCAGCGCGAGTTGCAGCAGAGCCGGGAGATGCTGAAGCTGTTCATCGAGCATGCTCCAGCGGCGCTGGCCATGCTGGACCGGGAGATGCGCTATCTGGCGGTGAGCCGCCGCTGGCTTGAGATTCATGATCTGAGCGGCGAAGACATCCTTGGCCGGTCGCATTACGACGTTCTGCCGGAGATCCCCGAGCGCTGGCGCTGGATGCATCGCCGGGCGATGGCCGGGGAGGCCATTGAGGCGGCGGAGGACTGCTTCACGCGCGCCGACGGGCAAACCCACTGGGTGCGTCGCCAACTGCGTCCCTGGCGGACGGGCGACGGCGAGATCGGCGGCATCATCGTGTTCGTGGAAGATGTGACGCTGCAACGAGATTCCGAAGACCGCCTGCATCTGGCCATGAGCGTCTTCCGCCACGCGTCGGAAGGCATCCTGGTAACCGACGCGCAGGGCAACATCCTGGATGTGAACGATGCATTTACGCGCATCACCGGGTACTCGCGCGCCGAGGTGCTGGGGCGTAATCCAAAGCTTCTGAAGTCCGGCCACCAGAGCGACGAGTTTTACAAGAGGATGTGGCGCGAGCTCACAGAGAACGGCACGTGGCAGGGCGAGATATGGAACCGCGCCAAGAACGGCCACGTGTACGCGGAGATGCTGACCATCAGCGCCGTGCCGGATGCCATGGGAAGGCCCAGGCAGTATGTCGCGCTGTTCTCGGACATTACTTCCTTGAAGGAGCAGGAAAGCAAGCTCGAGCGCATGACGCACTTTGATCTGCTGACCGGCCTGCCGAACCGCGTCCTGCTGGCGGACCGCATGCATCAGGCGATGGCGCAGACCCATCGCCACCGGCGTTCCGTGGTCATCGCCTGTCTTGATCTGGACAACTTCAAGGCGGTGAACGACGGCTACGGCCACATCTCCGGAGATCAGGTTCTCACCGTCGTAACCCAGCGCATGAAAAGCGTGCTCAAGGCGGACGATACGCTGGCGCGCCTGGGCGGGGACGAGTTCGTAGCTGTGATGCCCGGCCTGGACGACGTAGGATCAGCGGTTGCCGCTCTGGATGCCCTGTTGCGGGCCGTGGCGGAGCCCATCCAGGTGGCGGGCCGCAGCCTGCAGCTTTCCGTTAGCATCGGTGTCACGTTCTTTCCGCAGGCTGAGGATGTGGATGCCGATCAGCTCCTGCGCCAGGCCGATCAGGCCATGTATCGCGCCAAGCTGGAAGGCAAGAGCCGCTACCACTTCTTTGATCCGCGCTTTGACCGCAGCATTCGCGGATATCACGAGGACCTGGAACGGATTCGCCGCGCCCTGGAAGCCGATGAATTTGTGCTTCACTTCCAGCCCAAGGTCAACATGCGAACCGGCGCTCTGCTGGGTGTGGAGGCGCTCATCCGCTGGCAGCATCCGGAGCGCGGATTGCTCACGCCGGCGGAGTTTCTGCCCGTCATCGAAGGGCATCCTCTGGCAATGCGGCTGGACGAGTGGGTCATCCATCACGCGCTCATTCAGATGGAGCAGTGGCGCGGGCAGGGGCTGGATATTCCGGTCAGCATCAATATCGGCGCGCTGCATTTGCAGAGCAGCGGGTTTGTGGACCAGCTGCGCACCCTTCTGGCGCAGCATCCGGATATCCCTCCGCAGCGGCTGGAACTGGAGGTGCTGGAGAGCAGCGCCTTGCGGGATGTCGCCTGCGTCTCGCAGGTCATTCGCGACTGCACGCAACTGGGCGTCACCTTTGCCCTGGACGACTTTGGCACCGGCTACGCGTCACTTGCCTATCTGAAGCGCCTGCCTGTGGATGTGCTCAAAATCGACCAGACCTTTGTCCGCGAGATGCTGGAGGCTCCGGAGAACCTGACGATTCTGGAAGGCATCATCGGTCTGGCGGGAGCATTCCGGCGCATGGCAATCGCCGAGGGCGTGGAGACCGTGGAGCACGGCCGCATGCTGCTGCGGCTGGGGTGCGAGGCCGCGCAGGGCTACGGCATTGCCCGGCCCATGCCCGGCGACCAGTTGCCCGCGTGGCTGGCAACGTGGCGTCCTTATCCGCAATGGGTGGGCGTGGCTGCGCTTCGGCCGGGCGACCGGTCTCTGGTGCACGCCGCGGTTGAGCATCGCGCATGGGTTGCGGCCATTGAGTCGTTTGTGAGCGGAGCAAGACACGCGGCTCCTGAGCTGGATCATCTGCAATGCCGCTTCGGCCTGTGGCTCAGCTCTGAGGATTCCAGCCTGCTGCTCGACGCGCCGGATCGCCACCCCATCCATTCGCTGCATCAGAAGGTGCATGCGCTCGCCGCGGAGATCCTCGCGATGAAGGCGGAGGGGCGCGATATGCAGGCGCTCGGGCGGCTGGGCAGCCTCCACGTATTGCGGGATGAGTTGATCAATCAACTGCACGAATTGATAGACGCGGTATAAACGGCAAAACCGCGGCGAAGGCGTACAGGATGTTGAGACGGCGCGCAAGAATCGATGAACCCGAATGGCGCGGGCATGAATCCTAATAAACAGGAGCCTGTTCAAGTGGAATATCGATTGTTGACCGTGAACCGTGAGTTCGGGAGCGGCGGGGGACATATCGCGCAGACCGTTGCCGAGTGGCTCGGCTGGAAGCTGCTGGACCGCGACATCATTGACGCCATCGCCTATGCAGCCCACGTCAACACGGATGTTGTACGGCACTACGACGAGCATGTGACCTCGTGGCTGAGCCGCCTGAACCAGCAGACCATGCGCAGCGCCGCACTGGCGGCCGGGCTGGAACTGGGCGAAGATGCGGTGTTCGACGCCGATGAGATGGTCAAAATTACGCAGAAAGTGGTGGAGGAGGCGTACGCCGGAGGCAACTGCGTCATCGTGGGCCGCGGAGCCCAGTGCGTTCTGCAACACAAGCCCGGCGTCTTCCACGCTTTTGTCTATGCACCCTACAAGGAGCGCATCCTGCGCCTGCGCAAGCGCCTCAAGGACCCATCGAGCGCGGAGCAGCGCATTCGCACCGTGGACGAGGAGCGCGCCAAGTATCTGCAGAAGTACTTCGGCAAATGCTGGAACGATCCGCATCTCTACGATCTGATGATCCGCTCCAGCGAGGATGAGGATGCCACGGCTCGCATCCTTCTGTACGCCATGACGGGCGAGCTGCACAAGGGCTGAATCGCCTGGTTTGCAGGCCATGGAGGCGGCCCCGGCAAGGCTGGTTATAATCAGACACGTCTGAGCCCGAACGTTATTCCCCAAGGAGAATCAGTCATGTCAGAACCGGTGATTGCCCAGAAGAGCCCGTACCCCGTCCAGGTCGAAGCGGAAAAGACGTACTACTGGTGCGCCTGCGGACGCAGCGCCAAGCAGCCGTTCTGCGACGGCAGCCATAAAGGAACCGAGTTCACGCCCGTGAAGTACGAGGCCAAAGAGTCCAAGACGGTCTATTTCTGCGGCTGCAAGCACAGCGCCAACAAGCCCCTCTGCGACGGCACCCACTCACGGCTGTAGTCGCAGGCCGCGTGCACGCAGGGGCCGGAACCGCGGAGTAATCGACGCGGGCTGTGTTCAACAAACGCGCAAGTTGTTGGGGGATGCTCTTTTGAGCATCCCCCAATCTTTTCTATGTCAGGCTAAATGCGGAGTTGCGGAACTACTCGCTGGGCGCGGCTGTCAGCGCGCGGTACTCCAGGAACATGCTCATGCGCCAGCGCAGGATCATGCCGAAGGCCAGGACAAAAAACAACGCGCCGGTCTGCTCAATGGTGAGAATCCTGTCCAGATAGCCGCGCGCCAGAAAGCGGATGGCCGCCAGCACGATAATCACGGCAAAGAATGCCCCCGAGCGCTTCATCATGACGGTCTCTCCGATGAGCTCCAGGCGCGATGTGGCCAGCAGCGGATACGCCAGCGCAATGGCGCCCACCAGGAAGGCAATCACCAGCCAGCTCCACGGCACGCGGAAGTTCGGAACCAGAAACATGCAGAAGCCCGTCGCCATCCCCAGCGGAGGCATGATGATCTTCTTCACGGTGACGGCGCTGCGCCCCTCGCGCACGCGCCACACCAGAACGGCCAGCATGCCCGCCAACGAACCCACAGCCGACAAACCAGGGGATAGAACCATTTCAATCAACCTCAATCAGGACTGCTATCGCGGCCTGCCGTAAACAGCCGCCGCCCTAGGATGAATGCAGGACAACGCTTGTCTGCAGAATACCGGGGAATGTCTCGCAGGCCGCAGTGCGTGTCACCTGCCGGGCCGTAACGCGCGACTGGCTGCCGGGCAGGCGCTCAAACTATTGGACGCCGCACGTTGCGGAACGGTCGCACAACGCGAAAGCCTCTCGCAAAGGAGAGGCCGTGCCACTTGCGAACCGGTTTTCATGCTGCCAAAACGTGGAGCCGACGATCGGACTTGAACCGATGACCTGCTGATTACGAATCAGCTGCTCTACCAACTGAGCTACGTCGGCACGCTCCTCTGTGATTGTATCGTTGCACGCGGGTTAGGTAAAGTTGAGCAGTCTCATGGGTCGCGATTCCGGTTCTGTGGCCCGGCGGCAGAGGAGGACCTTGGCGTATGGACCAGACAATCCAGCTCGCATACCGCATTGCCATCGTATGGGCCGCCGGCTTTCTGCTGGCGGTGGCTGTGCGCGCTCTGCTGCCGGATGGGGCGGGGATCACACTCCATGGCCATCAGAACGACCTCTTCATCTCCTTCAGCCGGCTGGGGTTCTGGACCTGCCTGTTTGCGGCCGTCACGGTGACGGCGCTGGTGGTGGGCCGCGCCATGCTGGCCGACATCGGCTGGGCCGGATTTCGCTAGGACCGGTGCCAATCCGTTCCGCCCGCAAAACAGCCCGCAAAAACGGAAAGAGCCGCCCGGCAACAGGGCAGCTCCTTCCTCAGGGAGAATAGTTCCAACGGAGGCAAAACCATCAGAACTTTCTGGCTGCATAGTAGGTGCGGGGGAAGGGAGTGTCAAGAATAAATCCGCACCGAAATAAATCTATGTATATCTTGCAGATGCAGGAGATGTGTCCAACTTGGAGCAGCTTGAATATTCGCACCCTGTTCGCCTTTTTGTGCTCCGGAACTCTAGTGATTTCGGGGTGTTTTCTAGGGTTTTTGTCTAGTTTTCCACAGGGTTGGCGGCGACGTTAACGCTTCGGGTGCGCAGCCCGCAATCTGGTTTGACTGCCCTAAATTACTTTTCCAGATTCAGCCGGATGAACTCCGTCTCATACACCGAAGAGACCGGTTTGCCGCGGGCGATGCGGTAAAGCGCCCGGCCCCCGCCCAGGAAGAATCCCAGCAGGATGGCTGCCAGCGAGCCAATGCCCACCAGCGTAGCAATGCCAAACAGCATCCAGGACAAGCCGATGAATGCGAGACCCGTGACCAGATTGCTGACGACTTGCAGACTGATGGCGGATTTACTGAAACCTGTCGAGAGGATTTCGTTCATCTGCA
>JAJXXG010000808.1 GCA_021781255.1 Acidobacteriota bacterium | reverse complement strand
ACGGCCAGTCAAACTCAGCAGGTGCAGACTCCAGCGTTCCTTGGAAATCCATCTCGCGAATCGCGCGCATCGGGGGAAAGTCGATGCGATGTTCACGGGACACGGCAAATGCCGGGTGCAACTTCCATAGAAACGGAATCGAACGCTCGCCCTGGTTCGTGAGACGGTAGTCCACCTCAATTAAGCTTCGATCTCTTCTCAGGCGTATAGTCCGCTCTGCCAGGAACTGTGTAATCGGAGCGCGGAAGCGGAGTCGCAGGGTGGCAGTACTCTCGTTCAGCTCCGGTTCTGCTTCCCATTCGCCAGTCCACAACTCGCCATGGTCGGGCAGATGCAGGCCTTCGAACGTTCCAGCTTCGTCGTTCGGAAACAGATCATCCCAGCCACCGCACCAGTTATCGTCATAGGATGTGTGCGCCGGCTGAACGGAAGGCAGCAGAGTCGGGTGATTCCAGAGGATATCGGTGCCGAGTGGCTTATAGGTGATCTGCCATATGCGCGCGCCGGCCTCAGGCAACACAACCACGCGAAGATATCGGTTCTCCAGCACAATGGTGTGAAGAGAATTGAGCGACGGTCCGGGGCCCACGGATAGATCTGACATCGCTCAGTCAGACTATCGCGGGAAATCGCGCCGGATTGGCAGAGAAAGAGCGTTTAACGGAGATTTGAATTGAATTCGTGATATTTGGGCGTGCACCCCGGACGATGGCGTGACTTAAAGGGGAGATGCGAATGAAGCCACACCACTTCCCTGATGCAATCTCCACCTCCCGCGGGCAAGTTCCTTTACAACAGTCTTTCCAAGGCTACCCCGAGCTTTAGATTGCGAATGAACCCAACACACCATCGATCGATTATTCCGGTCGGCTTATTGGTCTGCAAGTTCTGTTGGAACTCACGAACCACTGGAAGTCCACGAATTGTCGCTTGCCGGCACTTATTTGGCTCCTGTGCTTTCTAACGTTCCCAAGTTCAGAACACACCGACGTTTTCCCCGGGAACCTCACATAAACATGATTGCTGCGTGCTGCTTTCCTTTGCCGGTGCGAGGTCTGGCAGCGATATCCTTAATCTGCGGTCGGTTTGAAGCCACCGCTTCTGCGTCGATTCGAACGAGCCGGTATCGGAACCGGCACCAATGATCCGGATTGACAAAACAGTATTCGGGACGTGTCCTATAAGCGAAGTAAAATCATATGAGTAACACCATAGTGGGCCTGTAGCTCAACGGTTAGAGCAGGGGACTCATAATCCCTTGGTTGGGGGTTCAAATCCCTCCGGGCCCACCACCGCCGTACTGTGAAGCCGAACAGCCGCTGGTCCGCAGCCTCGCAAACCCGCTTCCTCGTATACTCAATCTCAGCCCATGCCCACGCGACTCGACACAATACTGGATCGCACACGTGCCACCGTAGCCGCGGCAAAAGCAGCCATGCCCGCCGCGCAACTGGAGCCGCTGGCCGCCGCCCACGCCCCGCGCGGCTGGGCTACTGCGCTGCGCCGCCGTGCAGAATTCAGCCCCGCTGTCATCGCGGAAATCAAAAAGGCCTCACCCTCTCGCGGGCTCATCCGCGCCGACTTCGACCCCGTCTGGCTGGCCCAGCGTTATCGCGACGGCGGTGCAGCCGCGCTCTCCGTTCTCACAGACGAGCCATGGTTCCAGGGCAGCCTGCGCAATCTTGAATTGGCTTCTGACGCCGTTCCGCTGCCCTGCCTGCGCAAGGATTTCACCGTCGATGAGTACCAGATCCTTGAGGCACGCGCCCACCGCGCCGATGCCATTCTCCTCATCGTTGCCGCGCTCACCGATGCGGAGCTCAAGCGCTTTGCCGCCGCCGCCCACGCGCAGCAGTTGGACGTGCTCGTCGAAGTCCACACAGCCGACGAACTCAGCCGCGTCCTCGACGCATTGGGCGAAACCGGCGCGGACGCCATCGGCGTGAACAACCGCGACCTCAAAACCTTCGATGTCCGCCTCGAAACCTCGCTTGAACTCGCCGGCCGCATTCCGGAAAGCGTGGTGCGCGTGGCCGAGAGCGGCCTCTCCACTGCCGACGACATCACCTGCCTGCGTGCCGCCGGCTTCCACGCCTTCCTCATCGGCGAAAGCCTCATGCGCCAGCCTGATCCCGGCACGGCGCTTGAAGTGCTGCTGGCAGCAAGCACAACCACGCGATGAGGAGGCCGCGATGAGTATCTGGGTCAAAATATGTGGCAACACCACGCTGGCCGACGCGCGCCTGGCCGTCGAGGCCGGCGCGGATGCCGTGGGCTTTGTCTTTGCGCCAAGCCCGCGCCGCGTCACGGTTGCCCGGGTCGAGGCCATCGTGCCGTGCCTGCCTGCTGATTTCGAGAAAATCGGCGTCTTCGTCAATGATGATCTGGCTGAAATTGAAGAGGCTGTGCAGACATGCGGCCTTACGGGCGTTCAGCTCCACGGCGAAATCAGCCTTGAAGCTTCCCGCTGGCTCAAGGCCCGATTTGGCCCGCGTCTGCGCATTCTTTGCGTCGTCCATTTTGGCCCCGACGCCGCGCAGCACGCCGCCGCCTACGCGCGGGACCCAAACGTGGATGCGCTGCTCATCGATTCCCGCACCGCCACTGCCGTTGGCGGCACCGGTGTGACCTTTGACTGGCAGGCCGCCCGCGAAACCCTTTTCGGCGGCGCGCATGCGCGCATGGTCGTCGCCGGTGGCCTCACGCCGGCCAACGTCGGCGAGGCCATTCGCACCCTCCATCCCTGGGGTGTCGATGTCGTCAGCGGTGTGGAGGCCGAACCTGGCCGCAAGGACCCCGAAAAGGTTCGCCGGTTCATAGCGCAGGCCCGCCGGACCGCTCTCGCCCTCGAAAACCCGCTCTCCTAGTACACTGGAGTTTCCCCGCACCGCCGGGCATTCACCCAGAGGAGGGCCCCATGGCATCCGTCATTCTTCCCGCCGCGCCGTCGGAGTCGCGGCCTGGCCGCTTCGGCATCTATGGCGGCCGCTATGTGCCGGAGACGCTCATGGCTGCGCTTGTCGAGCTTGAGCATGAATACGAACGCGCCAAAGCCGACGCGGTCTTCCAGGCCGAGCTCGATTCGCTGCTCAAGGACTTTGCCGGTCGCCCCACGCCACTCTACCTTGCAAAACGGCTCACTGAGCAGCTCGGCGGCGCAAAAATCTATCTCAAGCGCGAAGACCTTCTTCACACCGGCGCGCACAAAATCAACAACGCTCTCGGTCAGGCGCTGCTCGCCCGGCGCATGGGCAAGAAGCGCATCATCGCGGAAACCGGCGCCGGTCAGCACGGCGTGGCCACAGCTACCGTCTGTGCGCTCCTCGGCCTCGAGTGCGTCATTTATATGGGTGACGTGGACATGGAGCGCCAGGAGCTCAACGTCCTGCGCATGCGCCTGCTTGGTGCCGAGGTGCGCGGCGTTTCCTCCGGCTCAAAGACGCTCAAGGATGCCATCAGCGAAGCCATGCGTGACTGGGTCACCAACGTTCGCACCACCTACTATCTGCTTGGCAGCGCCCTCGGCGCACATCCATATCCCACCATGGTGCGCGACTTCCACCGTTGCATCAGCCGAGAAATCAAGCAGCAGATTCTCGAGAAGGAAGGCCGCCTGCCCACCGCGGTCCTCGCCTGTGTCGGTGGTGGGTCCAATGCCATCGGCGCGTTTTATGAGTTCATTCCAGACACCGCGGTCCGCCTCATCGGCGTCGAAGCCGGCGGCCGCGGCACGGCCCTCGGCGAGCATGCGGCCCGCTTCAGCGGCGGAGTCCCCGGAGTTCTGCAGGGCACCTTTTCTTACGTTCTGCAGGATGAGAACGGCCAGATTGCCGAAACCCACTCCGTCTCTGCAGGCCTGGATTACGCCTCCATCGGTCCCGAGCACGCCGCCTTGCATGACTCAGGCCGGGCTGAATACACCTCGCAGGATGATGCCGCGGCGCTCGATGCCGTTGTTCGCCTCGCTCGCACGGAGGGTATCCTGCCCGCGATCGAGAGCGCGCACGCGGTTGCGGAGGCTCTGCGCATCGCGCCGCAAATGCCCGCGCATGACATACTGGTGGTGAATCTCTCCGGCCGCGGCGACAAGGACATGGGCATCCTGGCCCGCGAGCTCAAGCTCCAAGGGGCATAACGCAGACACCGCCATGAGCATTCATTTCCAGCACAAGCCCGGCCTTGTCATCTATCTCACAGTTGGCGACCCCAGCCTTGAGGCCTCGCGCGAAATCGCGCTCGCGGCCATTGACGCCGGTGCGGACGTCATCGAGCTGGGCGTGCCCTTCAGTGATCCGCTGGCCGACGGCCCCATCATTCAGCGCGCCAGTGAGCGTGCGCTCGCCCGCGGAACCACATTGAAAAATGTCCTCGCCCTCGCTGCCGAGCTTCGTGCCGCGCGCCCCGGCGCAGGCCTCGTTCTCTTCAGTTACTTCAATCCCATTCTGCGCCACGGCCTCGCCCGCCTTGTGGACGACGCCGCAGCCGCCGGAGTTGATGGCGTGCTCGTCACAGACATCATCGTGGAAGAGGCCAGCGAATACTTGGCCGAAATGCACCGCGCTGGCCTCGCCCCGGTCTTTCTCGCCGCGCCCACCAGCCCTGACGAGCGCCTGAAGGCCATCGCCGAGAACAGTCAGGGATTTATATACGCCATCTCGCGCACCGGTATCACCGGCAAGCAGAGCAGCCTCACCGCCGACGCCGCTGCGCTGGTCCAGCGCATCCGTCGATGGTCCAGGCTCGTGTCAGGGCCCGCTGGAGAAAGCTTGCCCGTCGCCGTCGGCTTCGGAATTTCCAATGCCGACCACGTTGCGCAGGTTGCAGAGTTTGCTGATGCCGCCGTGGTGGGCAGCGCCATTGTGGAGCTCATTGAGCGTTCCACGCCCGATGCAGCCGCAGCCGAGGTGGCTCGATTTATCAAGGGTCTGCGTCTGCCAAAAGCGGCGCTGGCCCGGTAACAACACTCTCCAGCGGGCGGTCCGTGCAAGCGGATCTCGCGCGAAAGGTTTTCAACTCAAACAGCTATGCACGCTACGCCGCATTTCTCACGGCTCGCATGCAAAGCCCCTCACGAGGAATGAATGACGATCGAAGAACTGCGCCTGAAGATCGATGAACTCGACCGCCAGCTTGTGGAACTGCTGAGCGAGCGGGCCCGCGCCGCGCAAATGATCGGCCACCTCAAGGCGGCCACCTCGCTTCCGGTCTACGAGCCGAACCGCGAGAAGATCATTTACTCAAACGTGCGCGCAGCCAACAAGGGCCCGCTGCCCGACATCGAACTCACGCACATCTACGAGCGAATCATTGACGTGATGCGGGCACTCCAGCGCAATGAGTTGGCATCAGAACGCAATGCCCAGGCGCACGCGCCAGGGCATGGAACGGGCGCTGGAGCGCCGGAGACAGGAAACCAGAAATGATCGTCGCAATGCAGGAAAATGCCACTGAGGAACAGATTGACGCAGTCATCGAAGTCATGATGGAGTCCGGTGTCGAGGTTCATCGCACCACAGGATCAATGCAAACCATTTTGGCGGCAGTGGGTCCCACCGCCAGCCTCGACCTCAGCAAATTCGAGCTGCTGCCGGGTGTGCTTCACGTCCACCGCATCAGCTCGCCTTATAAGCTCGCCGGCCGCGGCTTCCGCCCAGAGGGCACGCAGGTCCGCTTCGCCAACGGGGTCACCATCGGCGGCGAGCGTGTCGCCGTTATGGCTGGGCCCTGCTCCATTGAATCGGAAGAGCAGATATTTGAAACCGCTGCGCGTGTCAAAGCCGCCGGTGGCAGTTTCCTGCGCGGAGGAGCATTCAAGCCGCGTTCCTCCCCTTACTCCTTTCAGGGCCTTGGCATTCCCGGCCTCAAGCTCATGCGCCAGGCCGCTGAGGCCCACGGGCTTCTCGTTATCAGTGAGGTGATGGAGATCTCGCAGATCGCGCCCATGCTGCCGTTCGTCGACTGCTTCCAGGTAGGCGCCCGAAACATGCAGAACTTCAACCTGCTGCGTGAACTCGGCCAGGTCCGCAAGCCTGTTCTGCTCAAGCGCGGCATCGCCGCCACCATTGAGGAGCTTTTACTTTCCGCCGAGTACATCCTCTCCGGCGGCAATTACGACGTCATCCTCTGCGAGCGCGGCATCCGTACATACGAAACCGCCACGCGCAACACCATGGACATTTCAGCCATCCCCGTGGTCAAGAAGCTCTCCCATCTGCCCATCGTCGCCGACCCGTCGCACGGAACCGGTCGCCGCGACATGGTGGCACCCTTGGCACGCGCCGCCGTCGCTGCCGGGGCAGACGCTATCCTCGTCGAAGTTCACCCCAACGCCGACAAGGCTGCCAGCGACGCCGCACAAACTCTCTACCTCGAACAGTTCGAAGAGCTGATGGGCC
>JAJXXG010000594.1 GCA_021781255.1 Acidobacteriota bacterium | reverse complement strand
GAGGACGGGTTTCGGGGAAACCATGCTCGCGGCGGGAAAGCCGAAGGGGATCATCTGCGGTGCGATGTCGCGCAGCGAACCATTTGCGCCAACCACCGCTGGACGAACCGGCACACGGGCATCTGAACGCAGAACAGCAATCGTTTTGTTGTCGCTGGCAACGACTGGATGAGTTTCAATCCCCGTACCCTGTGTCAGCTCGATGGGCCTGCCTCCCGCAACAGGAACTTTCCACACATGGCGGCGATCAATATCGTTCTCGTTCGACGAAAAGACGATCGTGCGCCGATCAGGACTCATGGAGGCATCCTGCACAATGAACTTGCCCGGCGTCAGCAGCCTCGCCGCGCCTCCCCGCGCAGGAATTGTATAGAGGTGGTTCCAGCCATCGCCTTCCCACGGGAATACGAGATGGTCCCCCGCGCCCCAGTAGACCTGGTGATCTCCCACAATCTCGTAGAACATACTGCCCGGGCCCGGATTCGCCGTCCACACGACCCGTCCCTGGCCAGTTTGGCTGTTGGCTACCAGGATCGACCATGGCTGCCCTGAGCGCTCAACTCGATCAAAGTTTTCTACCTTGGAATACGGAATCCGGATAAAGGCAACCTCACGGCTGTCCGGTGACCACATCGGATACCGGTCATGATCGGTACCGGGATCGAGATACCGTAGTGTGTTCGTCGCGAACGAGTACACCCCGATGAAGCTATGACTGCCGCGATCGCTGACGAAAGCAAGCATTTTTCCATCGGGCGACCACCGTAGCGACTTGCTTTCACCCAGCGTGTGCAGTAGCTGCCTTGCATGGGCATTCGGCTCTTGAAGATTGTCAAACCAGATCTGCCCATTCAGCACCCACGCCACCGTATTTCCCTTTGGCGAAAATGCCGGCGAGTTCCCTGCCCCCAGCTTGCGCGGGGTGCTTCCGTTCAAGGAAACCAACCAAATGTCCTGCTGCGTGCCCAGCACCGATAGTGTCGGGTTCGGCGACACATTCCATTGGCCGCCAGGATCGTCGCCCCGCACATAGACGATGGACTCCGCATTGGGCGACCACTCAAGGTCCCTAATCGCCTGCCCATCGTCCTCGGCGTAGTGCGTGATTGGTTGCGACTGATAGCCCTTGCCTCTGCTGTCAGGCACTGCGACCCAGATATTCCGCCTGCCTTCCTCGTTTGACACCCACGCGAACTTGCCGTCAGTGGGCGCGGCCACCAGGAGGGAGTTGAAGGGTGCGCTCATCACCTCTTGCAATGTGAATTTTGTGTTGGCAGGTTGCGCCACCACAGCGGAAGACAAGCCGCAGAAGAGAACAGCTCCGAAGATGAAGCCTCTGATGATCGGCATGAAGCTCCTCATGAGGAATGCTGCGAATCCAGCGCATTAAGGGCGGCACGCTCCCGCGCAGCTTGAAAAAAGAGAGGTCCTTCGATGCGCTCGTCTGGATGAATTTTCCAGCATGGCAGCATAACGCCGCGATACATGTTAGCCTATCAGGAATTTCCACTGTGACTGCCCGGAATTCATAGATCCGATAGGCGGTTCCATGCAACTCTTATTGCAACCTTGAACGATCATCCAAACCACGGCAGTCTTCCTCGCGTTCTCGGTCCCTGGGCAGCGGTCTCGGTAGTTGCCGGAACAATTATCGGCAGCGGCATTTTTCTCGTTCCGCAGGAAATGATGCGCGCGGCAGGTTCCTCCAGCCTGGTATACCTGGCATGGATTGCCGCCGGCGTGCTCTCCCTTTTTGGAGCGATGACCTACGCCGAGCTTGCCGCCATGCGCCCATTCGCAGGCGGTGAATATGTGTACATCCGCGATGCCTATGGAGAGCTGCCTTCGTTCCTTTACATGTGGACATGGTTTTCCGTTGCGAAGCCGGCATCGATCGCCAGCAGCGCAATCGGTGCCGTTCGCGTGTTGGGCATCTTTGCGGTGTTCAGCTGGCTCAGTCAACCGCTACCACTGTCGCGTGGCCATCTGGAGTGGGGGCAGATTGCCGCGATCGTACTCACCTGGCTGATTACGTGTCTCAATTACCTGGGGCTGCGCCGTGCCGGGGTGTTTCAGCTCATCTTCACAATTCTCAAGGTCGCCCTGATTCTGGGGATCGTCTTCTTTTGCTTCATCAGCCCACACGGCCACTTGGGCAATTTCTCGACTGTCTTCACCGGCAGGCAGGGCGGCGTGGCCGGGTTTGCGGTGGCCATGATCGCCGCACTGTGGGCTTACGACGGCTGGAACGACCTGAACATGGTGGCGGAAGAGATCAAAAAGCCGGAACGCAGCATTCCATTCGCTCTCCTATTCGGAGTCGGGCTGGTAGCCGTGCTGTATATGCTTACCAACGCGGCCGTGGAATACATGCTTCCGGCGCACGCCATTGCAGGCTCACCGCGGCCGGCAGCCGATGCGATGGTGGTCGCCGTGGGCCTGTGGGGCGCGGCGCTGGTTTCCGTCGGCATGGTGATCAGCATTCTGGCTTCATTGAACGGGACGGTTCTCTCGGGTGCGCGCATTCCCTTTGCTGCGGCGCGTGACGGCATATTTTTTCGTTCGCTGGCGCGCATTCATCCGCGCTTTGAGAGCCCTTCCGTTTCTCTTGTGGTCCAGGCGGCAATGTCCACTGTGCTGCTTCTGTTGATCGGGCGCTTTCAGGCGTTGTTTGAGCTGGCTCTGCTTGGAGAATGGGTTTTCTACCTGCTCACTGCAACCTCACTCTTCGTCTTCCGCCGCCGCGAGCCGGACCGCGCGCGCCCCTATCGCGTGCCTGCGTATCCCTGGTTGCCCGGCATCTTTATTGTTCTGGCAGCGCTGGTAATCCTCTATCTTTTCAAGAGCAATCTGCAGAATTCCATTGGCGGCCTGGTTGTCATCGCGCTCGGTCTGCCAATGTACGCCTGGATGCGGCTTCGTCGCGCAAGGGCCGCTGATGCAAATAATCTATAGCAGATCGAATCCACGGCGGAGAATGAACCTGACCGCCATGCCGGATGACAACCAAAGCGCCATAAAGGGGAGCCATTGTGCCTGACTCTGCGTCGCTGCAACAAACCCTTGAAGCCATTGCCGCGCAACATCACGGTGACGTCGCGCTGTTTGCGGAGAATCTCACAACTGGCCAGACTGTCGGTATCCATGCGGATGAGCCGGTGCAAACTGCTTCAGTGATCAAGCTGGCGATCCTTTACGAGGCCATACAGCAGATCCGCAATGGAACAGCCCATTTCGACGATTCCATCGTTATGCACAGTGCGGATCAGGTGCCCCGCTCCGGGGTTCTGCTGTTCTTTGATACGCCCATGACGCTTACGCTGAAAGACGCACTGACGATGATGATTGCCATGAGCGACAATACGGCAACCAATCTTGTGATTGATCGCCTCGGACTTGACCGGATCAACGACGGGATTGAAAAGCTCGGCTTCAAAAACACATGTCTGTATCGCAAGGTCTTTCGCCCGGCAGAAGGCGCGGTGCCGGAAGATCACAGGCGCTTTGGCCTCGGCAAGACAACGCCGAGGGAAATGGCCGAGTTGATGCGGAGAATTGTAAAGTGCGATCTTGTCGAGCCGGGCAGGCCAGCGCTCCCAAGCGATCGAGAGCTCTGTGAGCGCATGCTCTACATGCTGCGTAACCAGTTCTATCGTGGCGGCATCCCTCGTTATCTGGGCCACATGTATACGGATACGGACTCGGCCATTGCCAATAAAACGGGGGAACTGAGTACCGTTCGCAACGACGTTGCTGTAATAGAGGCAAAGCAGGGCACGCTTATTCTGTCTATCTTTACCTGCAACAATCAAGACCAGTCCTGGTCCGTGGAGAATGAAGGCGAGCTCACGATTGCAAAACTATCGAAAGCCATCGTCGCGGCATGGTCTCCCGAAGACCTGTGAGTTCTTCGACGCTCTTCATGCGCAATTTACCACGGCAATCCAACTGATTGGCTTTCGCATCGTGCAGCGGCATGAACACTAACCTGCGGGCAAGGATTCGACGATTTCTTGAGAATGCCATAGCTCTGGCGCTAAAAGCACATTGCGCCGCTTGAAGCGGCGCAATGTGAGTTATGTTGCTCTGAAGTATCGGCTGGTCAGAACGTATACACCCCGCCAAACTCCATTTCGCGCGGCTGTGTAAGCAGTCCGGTGTACTGACCAAACGCCGGTCCCGCATCCACTTCGTCTTGAATGCTCTGGACATCGAACCGGTGGGTATTGAAGGCATTGAAGACCTGCCACCGAACCTGGAACGTCTGTTTCTCCACGATATGGAAGGTCTTCGACAGGTTCATATCCGTATCGAAGTAACCCTCACCGCGGATGTTGTTCCTCTGTCCGCTCTGACCAGGGAAAGCGTAGTCAAAGGAGCTTCCGGCTGTCGTCGGATTCTTGAACACATAAGGCGCACCGTTTTGAATTGTGGTCCCTGTTGGAGCAGCATTTATCAGATTCGCCCAGCCCATTTCATCCCAGTTGGTGGGCCAAACGTAGCCCATGAACACGCTGAAGGGGAAACCGGAGGTCCAGCGAGTAGTACCGGCAAGTTGCCACCCACCAATCACGCCGTCAAGCACGCGGTTCGCATTGCCGGCCAGCGCCTTTCCTCTGCCAAAGGGCAACTGCGCCACCCAGTAGCCATTGATCTGATGCCGCAGATCGTATGCGCTGGAAGCATACATTTGGCTCGGATTCCAGGCGTTGATGATGCTGGAGGTGAGGAAGTGGGCAGCGCGTTCAGCAAAGGACGCCATGTCCAAAGAATGAGAGTAGGTGTAGTTGAACCCGAACAGGAGCCCATTGGAGTAACGCTTGTTGAGGCTGACCTGCAGAGAGTGGTAATTGGAGTTCGACATGGATCTCCATGCCCAGAGTGACGAGAATTGGCTGTTGTAGTAGCTGTTCAGCCCACCCACAGGCACCAGAGAACGGCCGTGGACGTCAATGCTGTACAGTGCAGAGGTTTCGTTGTACCTTTTGCACGACATCCATGCATAAGCGGCCTGCAGCACATCGGTAGCGCTGCTGGTCAATCCGCAGTACGGTGACGTGAAGCCAGCGCTTGCTTCCGAGAACAAATCCGTCCAATAGGCTGCTGTCGGTCCGACCATCTGCGGCGTGATGTCCCCCACTGCTACGCCTTGCCGATGCAGCTTCGCGAGAGCTGTTGCAGCTGCGAAGTAGTCAATCCCGGAACTTGGATCCACAAGGTCAGTCGGCGCGGCAATATCGTCCAGCGCCAACCCGCGATGTCCGAGGTGCCCCACATACCCAACGCTCAGCAAGACCCCTCCCGGCAGCTGCCGTTGAACGGAAAGATCCATCGCATACGAATACGGTGTTTTGATCGATTGATCGATACCGGTTCCAATGGCTTCCGCACCAACCGGATAGGTAACCGGGTAAGTCGAAGACGGTGCTTGCCCCACCATGGAATTCCCACTGTTATCGGTGGTTGGAATGGTATTCATGCTGGTAATGCGCGGCACATCCGCAATGTCGATTCCAAACGGGCTTTCCAGTTGGGTGGACAACCCAACGGAACCGCTGGCGTCAAATCGCTGTGCCAGCGCCGGGCCAAAGTTGTCGTAGTACATGCCGAAGCCGCTGCGGATAGAGGTCTGGCCGTTGCCCATCAGGGTCCTCAGCCAACCTGAATCCGGCCTGGGCGTCCACGCAATTCCTATACGAGGAGCGAAGTTCTTGCTCTGCGCGCTGTACATGCCTGTTGCGCCCCAGTGCGAGCCGGCCGGCGCAAACTTGATGAGCGCATCCTGGTTGGAGGCTATGCCCTTGGTCGCGTTGATGGCCCGTTGCTGGAACCACTGTCCCATATTCATATTGGGCTCTACCTGCTGTCCGTTGACCTCTGTGATGGGAGTCATCAGCTGGTAATTCAGCCCATAGACGATGGACAAGCTGGGCCGCGCCTGCCAGGTATCCATGAAGAACAGATTGTAGGTGTTGGTTGCCCAGTTCCGCGCCACGTTGGCTCCCTGTGCAAGAGGAGTTGCTGAGGTCGGACTGGCAACCTTGTAGTTATAGCGAGCGAGCACTTCACTTGCCATACCCATCATTGCCGCCAGCGGAAAATCATAGGCATGAGCTGAGCCGACCGCGGGGTAGCCCGCCGTTGCCGGATCAAGTGCGTCTCCCATCCCGGCAAACCCACCGCTTGAAACCCAGTCTGCGTTCGTAAGGGCCGTACTGAAAGAGTTTGCATTCGTGTAATCGCTGCGGCGAATGAGAAGAATATTCGCGCCGAACTGAAATTTGTGCGTGCCGCGCTGCAAGCTCACCGTATCTTCAATGTTGTTCACTGGCGTGGTCGAAGCGCTTGTCCGGGTGATGCCCTGGTCCAAATCTCGCATTGAGATCCACGGCTGATTG
>JAJXXG010000175.1 GCA_021781255.1 Acidobacteriota bacterium | reverse complement strand
AACCCGCGCTCCCTTCGGCACCCGATTCGGCCCTGAACCGCCGCATTGAGGTTCTGGTCCGCTCCCAGTTCGGCCTGCCCCCGGACGTTGACTTGAAGATTGGTTCGCGCAAGCCCAGCCAGTTCACGGGCTATCAGACCCTGCCCATCCTCCTCTCGCATCATGGCAAATCATCCGAGTTTGACTTTCTCATCTCCGATGACGACTCCAAGCTCGTTCACATGGATTCAATCGATCTCACCACAGATCCCGCCGACTCCATTCCTATCGCAGGACGTCCCGTCCGCGGCAACCCAGATGCCAAAGTGACCGTCATCAACTTCGACGACCTCGAGTGCCCTTACTGCGCGCGCATGCATGAGGAGCTTTTCCCCGCCACCATGGACCACTACAAGAATCTCGTGCGCTTCGTCTACAAGGACGACCCCCTCACCGAGTTGCACCCCTGGGCCATGCACGCCGCAGTCGACGCCAATTGCCTGGCTGCACAAAGCGGCCCGGTCTACTGGGAGTACGTCGACTACCTTCACTCCCACGGGCAGGAGGTGACCGGCGAGGACCGCGACATCGCCAAGAGTTACGCTGCACTGGACCGCATTGCGCGCCAGGAGGCCACCGTGGGCAAGCTCGACGCCGCCACCCTCAACGCATGCATCGCCAAACAGGACGAAACCCAGATCCAGGCATCCATGAAGCTAGCCCAATCCTTGCAGATCGACGGAACACCAGCCGTGTTTGTGAACGGCGAAAGAGTCAGCGGCGGCGCGGTGCCTACCGATCAGCTCTGGTTGGTCATCGACCGGGCCTTGCGCTCGGTTGGCGAGGAGCCCCCTGCCAATCCGCCCGCAGGGAAACAGCCCGTGCCCGCCGCCTCCGGACAATAATCGCTATCGGACTGGCTGCGGGCAGGTCGTGGGATTTATTCTTAAATGCTGGGGTCTGGGGCCCCTGCCAAAGCTTGCGGTCAGCCCCATAGGAGAGTTAGGTTTGCCAGTCTCATTTGCTTTTCCTGTGCGTTCTCATGTTGCCGCAGCTATCGCGTTCGGCTGCATTCTGTTTTCCGGCGCTGCCGGATGTCACCGCTCGCCATCAGCCGACGTTGTCGCCACCGTGAACGGCAAGGAGATTCAACGGGCTGAACTGGAACGCAACTACCAGATCCAGCTCGGCGACAATCCCCAGAAGCCCTCGGTCGAGGAATCCGACATCCTGCGCCTCAACGTGCTGCAGAAGATGATTCAATCCGAGATCCTCCAGCAGCGCGCCGCCAAGCTCAACCTGATCGCAAGCGACGAGGACGTCAACGCAAAACTGACTGAGATCAAGGCCAACTACACCGAAGAGCAGTTCAGCAACCTGCTCAAGCAGCGCAACATGTCGCTCGACGATCTCAAGCGCGACATCCGGCGGACCCTCACCGAGACCAAACTCTTTAACAAGGAGATCGAGTCGAAGATCAATATCACAGACTCACAGATCTCCGCCTTCTACGCTGCGCACAAGGCCGACTTTAACCTGATTGAGCCGACATATCATCTTGCCCAGATCGTCGTAACCACCATGCCCACGCAACCCAGCGGCAACATGCCCGGTAAGCCGGGCGGCGAGGCGGAAGCCCGCCGGCGCATCGAGGCGGCACACTCGCAACTGGTAAGCGGCGTGGATTTCTCGGCGGTAGCCGCTAGCGTTTCAGAAGACCCCAACACCGCGCCCAACGGTGGCGACATGGGCTTTGTCCCTGAATCGCAGCTCAAATCTCATCCCGCCACCTACGACGCCATTGGCAAGCTCAAGCCGGGGCAGTTTACTGACGTGATCCCGGTCTACGACCCTTCCCACAAGATCTCCTATTTCGCCATCTACCGCCTGCTCTCACGCGAGCCTGCCGGACAGCGCGAACTCAACGACCCACGCGTCCAGCAGGCAATCCATCAGTCCCTGCACGACAGCCAGAAGCAGTTGCTCCAGACCGCGTATCTCGAGACCCTGCAGGACGAGGCTAGAGTGCACAACTACTTTGCTGAAGAGATCCTGAAGCGCGGCGCACAGTAGAGCCGTTCCAGGCCCGTCTGCCGTGCGGACCTCAGCGCCCGCACCTCGCGCCTTCGTCCTGGCTGCTACACCAGACAGATCACATCAGAACCTGAGGCGGAAGCACGGCGGGTGTGGCATCTCTGCCATTGCCGTTTATTTTTCCCTGAGCTCCGCAAAATATTTGCAGAAGAGATGCTTCAGAACCGCGCCTCCACGGCAGCGCCCGTGTATGGTATGGTCCGGTCGGCGGAAGCCGTCGCCTCCCCGCCAACCCCGTGGCCAGGTGACACAATCACAACATTGAACCTGTGTCCCGTAGGCATGCCAGGATAGCTTCCCTGGCGCGCCCCGATCCTCAGCGTTCGCGCCGCGTCATTCCAGTGCATCGCAATCGTCGTCCGCGCTCCGCGTTCATACGCGTAACTGTCGCCCTGATCCTCGTAGAGCGTAAAATCCCCGTCCGCGCCGGGATAGATGCGCAATTCGATCGGATCGCTCGCCTCGCCCGCATATTCAATCGTCGGGCCCAGGGGTACGATCGATCCCGCGCGCACGGCAAGCGGAATGCGGTCGAGCTGCGCCGGCGCTGTCACCGTCTCACCGCCCTGCATCCGCTCCCCCGTCCAGAAGTCGTACCATCTACTCGCAGCCGGCAGGTAGACCGGGCGCGATCGCGCGTGCTCGGTCAAAACCGGGCTCACTAGAATCGCGGGCCCGAACATGAACTGATCGCCAATCTCCCACGTAGCCGGATCGTCGCCGAAATCCATCACCAGCGGCCGTTGAATGGTGTAATCCTCATTCGTCACCCGCCAGGCCAGCGAATATATATAGGGCAGTAGCCGGTAACGCAGCCGGTCAACTGCTACAAGCGTCGGAGACACCTTGTCGTACGTCCACAGTTCGTTCGCATCGCGATGGCCGTGCGTGCGGAAAATGGGACAGAACGCCCCATACTCAAACCAGCGCGCATACAGCTCCTGGTAGGCCGGCTGGCCGGATTGGCCCGCAAACAGGGGATGGTAGCCGCCAATGTCCGTGGTCCAGTACGGATAGCCTGATAGCGCGAAGTTCAGCCCTGCAGGAACCTGGCGGCGCAGCGCCCACCAGCTCGAGTACACATCGCCGGACCAGACCGTCGCGCCATTGCGCTGTTGGCGCATGAACGCCGAGCGAGTCAGCAGAAACACCCGCTTGTCGGGATTTACCTGCCTCCAGCGCTCCTGCACGCCGCCCGTATGTAACAGAGGAAAGATATTCGTGTATTCCAGCCCCGGCCCGATAGCAAGCTGCTTGTCGCGCAGAATCGCGTCTCCCACATGCGGCCAAGCCTCCTCCGGCTCTGAACTGTCCAACCAGAATGCGTCCCACCCCTGCGCAAATAGTTTGCCTACGAACCGATTCCAGAAAAAGTCCACGGCTGCGGAGTTTGAAGGATCGTAAACCTGCGCGCCCGGCACGTCGAAACCTTTCCGCACGATCTCCTTCCAGTTCTCCGCGCCGGCGTCCATCATCGCCCACGCTGAGATCATTGCATGCACGTGCTCCTCGTGCAGCGTCTTCAACTCGCCGGGCACATCTGTGTAGCCCGCATTGAAGACCGGATCCCCCTTGCCGTCGGGCTTCCACCAGAACCAATCCTGCACGATCGCATCTATGGGAATATGCCGCGCCCGGTAGGCGGCCGCGATCGCGAGAACCTCCGCCTGCGTCTTGTAACGGTCCTTGGACTGGAAGAATCCATAGGCCCACTCCGGAAACAGCGGCACATGCCCTGTCATCGACCGGTACAGGCGAATGATAGCGTCCGGCTGCGGTCCATAGATCACGTAATAATCAATCTGCGGCGCCGCCATCGACTCCAGATTCAGCTCCAGCGGGAACCGGTTGTCCACATAACTGAACGAAGCCGTATTCCAGAGGATCGCGTAGCCCTTGCTCGATACCAGCAGCGGTATGGCGATATCTGTGTTGTTCTGCCCAAGCTCGACGGTGCTGCCGCGGTAGTTGAACAGGCCACTCTGGTGCTGCCCCAGCCCATACAGGGCCTCGGTGGCATCCGGACCGAAACGGTCTTCGATGTGGTAGAGCCCGTGCGCCGTCGAGGGCAGGTAGGTGCGCGGAAGGTCGGCCCTCTCCTGCACCAGCGTCGCACCTGCGGCGGTCTTCACCGTCAGGTTCCCACTTTCTACATGCAGCGTGACGGCAAGACGTGCGGTGGACAGCGTAGCCGCATTGTCCGCCTGGCTGAACTCGAAGCGGCTCCCGGGACAGGCCTCGCGTCTGTCTAGCATCCACGGCTGTTGCTCTGCCGCAGCCGGCACGCCTGCGGGTCGCGCTGTCACGTGAATCACCGAATCTCCGCAGACCTCAATGGCGAGGGTCTCACGGTCGTTGTGCGCCATGAGGCCTGCCGGCGATTGGGCAGCTTCCATGACTGAAGGGTGCGGCAACGATCCACCATGAATCTGAGCGGCGATCGGCAACACCCAAATCGCCGTGATGGTAAAAAGTGCGGTTTTCAGGCCGACAAATCTGGCTGGATACAAGGTCCACCTCGCAAGAGCCGGCAGGCTCATGAAAAACGGCCCCCGCATCTGCGGAGGCCGTTGGGTAATTCGCATCGCGCATCGTGCGCTTAGTGCATCTGGCCGTTCTGGTCCATCGTAATGCCACCCGGGCCCTGATTCTTCTTCGCTTCGTTTTGCTTGCGCATATCCATGGCCTTGTGGGTCCAGTCTTCAGCCATCGCCAGATCCTGTGCCACCGCAGCTGCATTGCCGTAATCCACATCCGCCTTGTTGCGGTAGATCAGATTCAGATACTGCATCGCGTCGTCGTAGTTCGGCCGGTTGTCCACTGCCATCGTCAGGTACTTCAGGCCCTCATCGACAAGGGGAGCATTCTCCTTGGCAAGCGGCTCCATCACCTTCTTGGGCGCCTTCACGTTACCCTTGCCGTCGTCGTTCAGCCCGGCAGCCTGCAGCGCGTCCAGCTTGTTCTGGTGCGCCTTCTTCCAGTCGATCACGCCTACTGTATAGGCCGCTTCGGGATCCTTGGGGTCGATCGCCAGCACCTTTTTCTGCCAGATTTCGGCATTATCCATTTCGTTGATACTGAAATAGATTCCCGCAATCTGCTTGATACTGTTCACATCGTTTGGATTTTGCGCCAGCACCTGCTTGAAAATGTCCATCGCCTGATTGGCGGTCTTGAGATTCTCGGGCGTACTCATGCCCGGCACCACATTTTGTGCCAGCGCCGTAGCCAGATACGTCTTGGCCATCGGCAAGGAGGGATCGAGCGCTGTAGCTTGCTGAAAGTGCTCGATAGCCTCGTCGTAGTGGCCGCTCTTGTAGGCGTCCACGCCCTTGTTCAACTGGTCTCGTGCTTCCAGTTGTTTGCACCCGCTCATGGCAAGCGCCATACCGCCGAACATCACCGCGAGCACCCAAAAACGTCCGGGTCGATTCATGTTTTTATCCTTCTCCTGCAGGCTCGGGCCGTCGGGGTCCGACCTGGAATCTCAAGCAGCCTGCCTCAGGCGGGGCATCCCGCGCCAGCCTTGAAACGATGCTTCACTCGCGCTTCTATCAAGAGCCGAGCGAAGGAGACTGGCCTATTGGCCAGCCTGAATCTTGGGGGTCATCAGTCCGATGTGGTCCACATTGGCAGCCTTGCCAATATCGATGACATCTGCGACATAGGAAAAGTCCACGTTGTCGTCGCCCTTGATGAACATCACACGCTCGGCGCGGTTGGCGTAAATATCCGAAAGCTTGGGAAGCAGATCGGAACGGTTCACGTCCGTGTCGTTGATCTTGTACTCGGGCGTCGTGCAGGCGGTATTCGGGCACAGCACTTGCACAACAATGGTGCGGGCGTTCGGCTCGCTCTGCTTCTGCGGGTTCTTCGGTGGCTGAGGCACCAGCGCCTCAAGTCCCTTCGGGGTCACCGGAACAATCACCATGAAGATGATCAACAGCACCAGCAAAATGTCGATCATCGGAGTTACATTGATCTCCGACATGTTGCTGCCGCCACCACCCATAGACATTGCCATGGCTTTTACTCCTCGTCGTTTTCTCGAAATCGTTCAGCGTGCAAGATCCGCGCGGACTTATTCCCCCGCGGGCTGATTGCTGTCGCGCTTTTGTGTCAACAAATTAACCGTGTCCACGCCCGCCGTGCGCACATCGTCGATGGCGTCTTCTACGGCCTTGAACTGGGCGCGGCGGTCGGCGCGAACGAAGATGGTTTTGTCGGTCTTATCGGCCAGCTTGTCGCGCACTGCGCTGCCAAGCTGGGAGGAGTCGATCCGGTTCTGGCCGAGGTAGATCGCTCCGTCGCGGGTCACCGCAACCACGACCG
>JAJXXG010001159.1 GCA_021781255.1 Acidobacteriota bacterium | reverse complement strand
ATCTGGCCTCTCTGAAACAGCTCACCCTGAACCTGATCCGCATGGATCCGGTGAAACGAAAAGGCGGAATCAGACCAGACGAATTATCGCCGCCACAATCGACAACTACCGCGCCCATCTACTCGGAGTGGAAAAATCGCAAGTCTCCCTCATGCTCTTGCCACTTTCGCCTTCTCTTCATGCGATCACCTTGGCTGGTCGGCTTTGCACTGGCATCCCTGGGAACTGGAAACAGTGTGCTGAGCTGAAAGGGGCCCACGCCAAGCCAATGCGCAGATCGAAATTCTTCAAGTTGGGATTGGAAGCTAGAACCTGAGGCGAGGGAGCGAACGCGGTGTTGGCCATCGCGTCGGTAATTGCTTCCGGGGGCACTCCCCCGGCGGCAACCCTGAAGGGCCGCCGCCCGGGATAGTGGTTGAAGGATCGCGTTCGAGTCTAGAAGGTAAGCTTCACAGCGAACTGGACCTCGCGATTGCCGATGGCGAGCCCCGAAGCCGTCGAGCTGACGTAGCAGGGGCCGACCTCAACCCCCGTAGGACTCCCCGAGGGGTTGCAGATCGCGCCGCCGGCGGATCCGGTGGCTGGGTTCGGCGGCTCATAGGCAGCCGGGTCGTTGATTAAGTTGTAGTTTGCATTATTGGCATTGAGTGTGGTGAAGGTACTCATCAAGTACGCCTGAGACCCAATGACGAAGTTGGGGTGGTTCAGGATATCGAAGAACTCCGCCCGGATCTGCACATAGGTCCTCTCGGTCAGCTTGGTATTCTTCACGAGCGAGAAGTCCATGTTGAAGGAACTGGGGTTGGGGATCGAGTCGCGGCCGGAATCGCCGATGGTGCCATAGGGCATCTCGACGAAACACGCGGGATTCCACCACTCGGAGTGAACTTTCCTAACCAGCGGATTGCAGCCGGGCACCCGCTGCGGACGCTCGCCTTCCACCGAGCCTCCGAAGTTGGATTGATAAGCGATTATCATGTTCTGCACGTTGATGGGCAGGCCGGTTGAGCGGCTGATGATGGGACTGATTTGCCAGCCGCTCACCACCCGATTGCCGTGGAACGGCAGCTCATAAATGGCGTTCGCGGTAAACACCTGGTTGGCGTTATAGCTACAGAGACCGCGATCCAGCTTCGGGTTGTATACATCGTAGACGCCAAACTGGCCTTGTTCAAAGCCGGAGCTGGCCGAGCCGCTGTCGATGCACCTGGACCAGGTGTAACCGGCATTGCCCGCCAGGCCCCGGGCGAACTGCCGGGTCACGCTGGTCTGCAAAGAGTTGTAGCTGGAATGCGCAATGGGCTCCATCGCTCCTATCCCGGCGAAGTTCGGATTCAAGTGCGTGCCTACAAACGGGTTATTCAACGTGCCCGGCGCCCCCGTTCCGTTGGGTTGACCCCCGCCGGGTAAAGTGTAGTCTCCAGTTTTGAGGTCCGCCGCAGCGTTGGGGTCAATGGATAAGTAGGTCGGAAGGTTGCCTTGAATCTCCGAGAACTCGTGAACGCCACTGGAACCGTTGTAGCCGATGTTGAACAACAGTCCCTTCGGCAACTGGCGCTGTACGGTCAGGTTGTACTGCATTACATAGGGCGACGTGTCCACATTGCTGAAGATGGAGGCAAACCAGGTGATACCTCCAGTCGCGACACCCGGGAGGAGACCCGTGGGCAAGTTGGGATACAAACCGTAAAGCGTAGGAAGTGTAACTTGGTATATCGGGTTATTCGGGGTAAACGACACGGCGAAGGTACGCGCGGTGACCGGCTCGTGGTACATGGCGAAGCCGGCGCGAATGGAGGTTTTGTGATCCCCGAACGGGTCGTAGGCCAGTCCGATGCGCGGATCGATGTTCTTGACATTGGGATTGCTGGCAAAGGGATGCTGCGCGGCGACGAAGCTGCTCTCCGTCGCGGTCGGAGTTAAGCCATTGGGGAGCACGAACACGGGCTCACCGACGGTCGTCGGATTGCTGGCCCACTCATAGCGCACACCCAAATTCAAAGTGAGCCGCTTGCCGATCTTCCAGTCGTCCTGGATGTAAGGGCTCAGCCAATTCTGACGCCAGTAGCGATTAGGAGTATAGGGATAACTGGTGCCGCTTGGGGTTGTATAGGTATAACTGGGGTCGACCCCGGTATACGCTATGAACGGGCTCCCCTGCAGCGATCCGCCCCCGGCAAAAAGGCAGGGGTTGTCCGCGCTCACAGGCAGGGCCGGATTGGCAGGAGCTAGACAATAGTTCAAGCCGAAGAAGATCCAATCGCCGCCGGCGTAGTCGGTCCCCATGGAGTTCGACTGCACGCGGGTGAAGTCGACGCCGACATGGATGCTGTGCGCTCCCTTGGTAAGGACAACGTAATCGCCGACGCTGAAGCGGTTGGTGACGCCCAGGCTCGGACTCGTAACCGGGGGACCTATACCCGCGAGCCCTTGGCCGCCAGCCCAGACCATATCCGGCCTGCCGGCAACCTGATTCAGGGCATCCGTTCCGTTGATGCCGCCAGCCAGCGTCTGGAAGTTGAGCCGTACGAGCCCGAAATGGAGTTCGTTGAGGATCGTGGGCGAAAACACATGCCGCTCTTCAACGCTGACGTACTGATTCCGCTCGTTGTCGACCTCCGGCCATCCCTGATTGCCTGTATTGAGAGCAGACGGGATTAATTGATAGGCATTCTCGATGGTGTAGCGGGCGAACGCGCTGTCCTTGGGGCCGAAGTTATAGTCAACGCGCCCCAGACCGTATTCCTCGTTTTGGATATTGGTCGCTATCCAGCAGTAGAGGCTCGTGCCGCCCAAAAGGGCGATATTGGTTACATTCGGGCATTGGGGGTTTGGGTTTGGGGCTGTCGGATATTCTGCGAGTAGCTGCTGCGTCAGCACGGGAATCGGCCCACTGAAAGGGTAAGCAGGATTTGTCCAGTTCGTTCCGCTTCCCGTGTAGCCGGCCGCCGCGTACAGGTCGGGCAGAGAGGTCGGCACGACATTCCTACTAGTCGCGCCCGTCGACGCGCGCAATTCCTCGTAGTTGACGAAGTAGAAGGCTTTGTCCTTCTTGATGGGGCCTCCCAGCGAACCGCCAAACTGATTCCTCTCGAAGGACGGCTTGTAGCCGGGGACATCGAAGTAGTTCGTGGCATCCATGGCGCTGTTGCGGACATATTCGTACGCCGATCCGTGCAGGAGGTTGGTGCCCGACTTGGTGACCATGTTGATCGCCGCGCCGGTGCCGCCGAATTCCGCGCTGTACGTGTTGGTCATAATCTGGAATTCCTGGATCCCCTCCATCCCCAGGGAAGTCCCGATCGAGCCGGCCCCGGTGCCGTGGTCCTGAGCGTCTACGCTCTCGAGGTCATCCATCATGTAGGAGGTTCCCACCGGACGGGAGCCGGAGACGGCATAGTTCGTTTCCATACCGTAGACGGTGGGCGACATGCCGCCGCCTACGCCACCAGCAGGCACAGTCCCTACGCCTGGCGCCAGCGCGAGCAGATCAGTGAAGTTGCGGCCATTCAGCGGCAGGTCCGCCATCTGGACGGGCGAAACCAACTGGCCCACTGCGGCTGTGGTGGTGTCCACGGTGGAAGCCTGGCCATGCACCTCGACCACTTCCTCGGTATGACCCACCTTGAGAGTAAAGTCGAGCACCGGGTGCGCGCCGACGGTCAGTATGACCCCGGTTTGCACCATCTTCTGGAAACCTGACTTCTGCGCTGAAACGTTGTAGGTGCCGATCGGCATTTCCGGTATGGTGTAGCGCCCGGCCCCGTCGGTAGTGGCAACATAGGAGATGCCCGTGCCGACGTTTTTCGCGTCGATCTGGGCTCCTGCGACCACCGCACCGGTGGTATCCAAGGCGGTGCCGGAAAGAACGGCTGTGTTCACCTGCGCCTGTAAGTTGCTGACGGCAAGTGCACTTAACAAAAGCACGGCCAGCGCTCCACAGACTATTTTCACTTTACCCAAAGAGAACTTAAGCATAAAGCCTCCTAACATAATGTCTCCTGTTTCGGTTTACTACACTGTGAACAGCATTCCCACGTGGGAGATTCTCCGACCGCCCACACCAATGGCTCCCGGGCAGTATCCCAAAGCCATCGGAGGAAATAGGACTTCCAACAATCTCCTTTCACTTGTCGCGCGGCCATCAGCTTGCCATGCAGACACTATGACGCACTTCCCACTTGGCCGGACACCATCAGTCGCAGTGCCCTGTCATGGTTCGCCGACATCGCTCACAAAAATTCGGCGACGCACAAACGCAGCGCTAACTACAGGCTTACTCTGTAGACGTGCAGACAAAATTAAAAGTTTCATAACAGTATGGACATGAAACCGCAACTTGCCCAGTTCTTCAGGGTGATCGCATGAGTAGTTGTCGGTTGCGGCGGCGATAATTCGTCTGGTCTGATTCCGCCTTTTCGTTTCACCGGATCCATGCGGATCAGGTTCAGGGTGAGCTGTTTCAGAGAGGCCAGATTGTGCGCGGCGTGGCGTGTGCGAGCGCGCATCTGATCGTCGTTGAAGGCAATATCCAAGCGGGTAATACACCGCGCATCCAGAGCCGGAAAGCTTGCTCGCATTGGCCAGGATCGATCAAGTCAAAGACGCGGCCAAAGGTGTCGTGCGAGGGAATGCCGTTCTGCAAACGAAGATAGCTCCTGAGCCAATCCAACTTCTCGTTGGCCCACAGTTCGATCCCTTCAAAGCTGTCGGCCCCCACCCAAACCCCGTTGACCACCACTACCAGCAACTCCACAAAATCGTGCTTTACTTTGCCCGGCTGCCGGGAATCATGAATCGACACAAAAACGTCCGACAGGCGCAGCCGCTGTGCGGTTTCCATCATCACTGGCGACGTGATCCTGGCCCTCACTGGAACTGGATTTCGCGCCAACAAACTGCGCCGCCTCCGGGTAGCCAACGAACTCGGGGCGCTTCTGGACAAAGAATTCCTTGCCCAAGATTTGCCCAAGTTCCCACCAAACGCGGAAACGGCCTCCGAGTCAATCTCTGAAGCCATTTAGAATCAGCAACTTATGAAGGCATTGTAGGCGCAACTACACGGAGTGGTTGCGCCTGAGTTGCGTTTGGGCGCTTCCGCTTCGGTCGTTTCTTCTTCGGCTTCGCGTCCAGCCGATCTACGAAACCGACATCTGCGCTCGGAACGAGGTGGCCGTAGGTATCAACGGCTAGCCGCGATCTGACTGGCGAAGTCGGTCGGCGTGCGGTCGGCCAGATCTCTGTGAGGACGACTCACACTGTATTCCTGTCGCCACGCTTACAGGTTCTGAAGGCCTTTCCGACGCTGGAGCCATCGATTGGCCGCAGTAAATCACGTTTGGCAAATCCCTTGCCATCAGGGAAGTCCATCGCTACCGATCGCAATTGGCTTTGCCCTGCATCCGGCAACCACACCGAAACAAGGTCGCCGTGCATGTATTGCCGGATGCTTTCGGAAATCACCTGAAGGGGATCGGGCAGATCGAGATTCGACACCGATGCGTTTGTCAGATCCAGGAGTAGCTTGAACCGCTCGCTTTCGTGATGAATATCACCGCCAGAAGACGCCAACTCCTCGGGTGTACAACTTGGCGACAGAGCCGGCTCCATATGCGATCCCCCAAGAGGGAGTGTCGCACAATTCCGACAGTTGTCGAGTGTTGGTGTCGGTGGCGCCGACATCCGATGAAGCTTACATCTCTGCTGGGTTTCTTATCTCGCTGTTTTTTAGACACTTATCAGACCATGCCTGCCGCGAACATCTGGCATGACAATTGCAAGTCCAGGGTAGTCATCCAGGCCGGTCGGGTCGAGGGGTGGCAGAGAGCTTGTCGCATCACGTCCCGGATGGATATGGCGAGTACGCGGGGCAAAGGGCGAAAAGCATTACAGGAAAGGGAAATGAGTTCATGCCGGGCGCCGAAACGGAAACCGCGCGAGGATTGCAGCAAAATGATTGGGCCGTTGAGCAACCGAGCGAAGGGCGTTGAGGGCCACGCCGATGATGGCGCGCGGGATGCAGATCCTTTGCCTGCTGCTCCTTTGGGTATTTGCCGCTTTGCCAGCCGTGGCGCAGCAAATACCCAGGTCAGGTTCCCAGCCGGGAAGCGCAAGCTGGTGTAATATGGCTGCACCCAGTCTGCAACCGAGCAGTATCGGCGGCACCGTCATGGACACGAACGGTGACATCGTTCCCGGCGCCCAGGTTGTCCTTGAAGAGCCCGGCGCTGGACAAAATCGCATTATCCTTGCAAACGATGACGCGGCATTTCACTTCGATGGTCTCAAGCCAGGAATCCCTTATCACATCAAGATCAGCGCCAAAGGATTTGTCGACGGGGTCTCGCAAGCGATCGTCCTGAGCCCAGGCCAATTTGTGTACCTCAAAGACAGCACCATCGCGATC
>JAJXXG010000743.1:3876-6408 GCA_021781255.1 Acidobacteriota bacterium | reverse complement strand
GGCTGGATTACCGACAACTTCTCCTGGCGCTGGATCTTCTTCATCAACATCCCCGTCGGCATCCTTGCCTACATCCTCGTCAGCCGGCTCATCGAAGATCCGCCGTGGATCAAGGCCGACCCCTCCAAGCTGCGCAACATGGACTACCTCGGGCTCGCCTTCCTCACCATCTCCATGGGCGGCCTTCAGATCATGCTCGACAAGGGCGAGGAGAACGACTGGTTCTCCTCCGGCTTCATTCGCTTCTTCGCCTTCCTCTTCATCGGTGGCCTCGTGGCCCTCGTCCTGTGGGAGTGGCGGCAGAAGGACCCGCTCATCAACCTCAAGCTCTTTCGCTTCCGCAACTTCGCCATCTGCTGCTTCCTCATGATGCTGGTCGGCGGCGTGCTTAACGCCAACACCGTCCTGCAGCCGCAGTTCATGCAGGAGCTGCTGGGCTACAACGCCACCACCGCGGGCCTGGCCCTCACCGCCGGCGGCATCACGCTCGTCTTCGTCATGCCCTTCGCCGGATACGCCACCGGCAAGTTCTCCGCGCGCACCCTCACCCTCATCGGATTCACCCTGCTGGTGCTCACCTTCCGCTACGCGGCAGACGTCACCAACCTGCAGATGACCTTCGCGCAGGCCTCCTGGCTGCGCGTCATCCAGATGCTCCCGCTGCCCTTCTGCTTCATCTCCATCACCAACGCCGCCTACGTCGGCATGCCCAAGGAGGAGAGCAACCAGGTCGCCGGACTCATCAACTTCGTCCGCAACCTTGGCGGAAGCATCCTTATCGCCATCACCAATGCGCAGGTCACCAGCCGCGCCATGTGGCACCAGGCCCACCTGCAAAACTCTATGCAGTCCAGCTCCATCGCCTTTGAGCAGCAGAAGCAGATGCTCACCGGCTTCTTCAGCGGACACTTCGGCGGCGGCAACGGTTCCGGCATGGCGCTGGCCTCCATCTACAACCAGCTCAACATGCAGGCCCAGATGCAGGGCTACCAGGACGTCTACATGGAGCTGTCGTGGATGTCCATCGGGCTCATCGTCCTGGCCTTCCTGCTCAGCAAGAGCCGCCCCGGCAAACCCGCCGGCGACGTTGCCGTCCACTAAGCGCAGGCAAACACCGTACGCGGTTCCGGCCCTCATCGCAGCGCCGAAACCGCGGCCCCGCTCAAGCTACACGACCGCCCTCACAATGCACTCCACACGGCCCGTGGCGTCAACGTAGACTGCCCTTAGTGCCTGCCGTGATTCCAGCCCGCATCCTGCTCACCGCCCTCGCGGCGGGCCAGGGCATCGCCCCGCTCTTCATCGACCTCAACCGCACCCATGCCACCAACCCGCTGTGGCCTGGTCACGCGCGGTTTCACGTCGTCTCGCAAACGCTCACCCAAACCCTCGCCGCCGCCGTGGAAGTCGCACTCCTGTGGTGGCCCGGGCCCACCCTCGACCAGCGCTTCTATCTCGTCGCGGTTCTCACCGCTCTTCCCATGATCGGCTTCTTTGCGGCCTTCTTCGCGCGCGGCCTCTACAGCGGAACGCTCCGCGACCCCAACGGCATGCCCATCGCCCGCATCCGCGCCCGCAGCGGCGTCGTCGAGTTCGACATGAACCTCGCCATCCTCGTCGTCGCCACCGTGCTGCTTGTTGCCGCCGTGCTGGCGTACTAGAGCCCGCGGCACTGCCGCATCCGCGTCCGCAGTCTAACGTCCGCAGTCTAGCGTCCGCAGTCCAGCACGCGAAACTCCGCGTCCTGCACCACCGGCCGCAGCGTCCACACCCAGCCCGCGCCGTCCTTCCACGCCGCGTCATACACCCGCGCCACCAGGTACCCGATCCCGTACTCGCCGCACACCGCGCGCGCCTGCTCCGCCGTGGCTCCCTTGTAGAGCCCATCCACCGCCGCCGCCATCGCCGCACATCCGCTCGGATCCCCGCCTGCCATGGAGCCGCATCCATCCGTATCCCCGGCAATTGCCACCTGACGATTGACCCCAACCAGGTCAACGTCGGTCCAGAACGGATTCGGCACCTTGGGATTGAACTGCACCACGGCATCCTTTGGAACTGCGCGATCCATCTGCGCATAGCCAACGTGCGAAATGTACGCATTGTGCGAGATGGCCCGCGCTTGCGGCACCTGATGCTTGCTCATGTTGGCCTCCGCCACTGGAAGCACGAAGCGCAGCATCAGCGCCTGGCAAAAGGTGCTCAAAACGCCCAGGCTCAACGCCAGAGAAGCGGCCACTCGCAACCACTGCGGCGTTCTCGGCGACACGCCGGGCACTTCCACCGTCGTTCCCCGCCGCTGGTCTGCCATTCCTCCCCCCATCAAAAGCTCCGAGGCCAGCAGCAACAGCACGCACTGCAGAATCAGTACAGAGCGAATTCCGTAATCGTCATAGGCCAGCACCCGCGAGCGCAGTAGCGACAGAAATGGGAACGATGCCACCGCCAGCACCACCAGAGACCGCTGCGCCTCCGTCAGCGCACGTCTTCCCCGCCATGCCGGAATCAGAAAAATGCACAGCACGAAGAAGT
>JAJXXG010000743.1:0-3866 GCA_021781255.1 Acidobacteriota bacterium | reverse complement strand
ACACATATCCGGGCACAAGCTGGATCAGGTTAGCCAGATTCCGCGCCGCAACCGGATGTGCCATCGCAATGCGAGGAAACCAGCCCCAGGCCAGCAATCCACCCGCCGGAATCATCTCGCGGACCGCAAAACCAAAGAGCCCGCCACCCGCAGTGCCGCCGGAATCATGGCGCAGTTCCAGCAGGTAGGGTACAAGCAAGACCGCAGCGCCCATGCCGCCCGCCGCCATCACCGCTGCTCTGCGCAGAGCATGCTCTGCCACCGCCTGCCACGAGGCCCACACCAGCATCCCCAGAAAGAATCCGAAAGCGACATAGATCGACAATCCGAATGCGCTCGCCAGCGCGGCGGCAATCAACGCCACCGTCAGTGCCTGCCTGCGCAGTCCGGGGCTGGGTGGTTCCGCCCCCGTCGACTTCCATGCCAGCAGAAACGCGAACAGGCAACACACCATGCTCGCCACATGATGCGGCGCCCAAAGCAGCGAGTCGTACCAGCTATCAATCGGGTCCTTCGACCACCACTCCAAATCCGCCGGCATAGGCTGATGCAGCACAATCGCATTCCACAGGTTCACGCCCAGGTCCAGCCCAGTCACCGTCAACAGTCCCACACAAACCAGCAACTGCCTGCGCAGCCGCGCTCCACAATCAAGAACGTGCTTCAGGAACAGTCCCAACAGCGCCACCAGGCCGAATCCTGACCACACACAGCCCGCAATAAACACGGCGCGCACTGACAGGCCCCACATCTTCGCCACCGCCGCGCACACTACATACCAGTAGTAGTAGTTGCGCATGGTGGCTGTATGTCCAAACCAGTACAGCGAGTTCGCCGGAGGCACGCCCGTACGCAACACCGTCTGCGTCCAGTTCACCCGATAGCTCTGGTCCCAGATCGCCACGTTCATCGACAGGTGCTGGCCGCTCTGCAGGTCCACCAGCGACAGCACGGCCACCGCCACCCACGCCGCCGCCAGCAGCAGCGCCGTCGGGCCCAGCGGCCGCAGGCCAACCACCCATCGCTCGCCCCGTCGCCTGCGCCCGCGCCACTCCCACGCCAGCAGCGCCACACAAGCCGCCGCGTTCGTCCACAGCAGCGCCACCACCGCATTCAACCCGGCAAACCTGCCCACCAGGTACGAGCCAATCGTCGTCACCGCCAGCGACAGCGGCACGCTCCAGAACACCCGCTCCACCAGCGAGCGCCCGCGAAACCCATGCAGATTCGTCAGCCACGCCGTCGCGTAGCCCGTGCACACCAGCGCCGGAACAAACCCCAGAACCCCCAGCAGGCTCTCCCGAATCTGCACCGCTGTTATGTTGGCGCCATCCACCATCATCATGGCCAAAGAAATCCCGACCCCCTCCTCGCATCCACTCCGCCGCGAAACCCCATCATACAGAGCGTTCCGGCAGGTCAGGCCATGCGCGTGGCGGCGCGCAAACGCGCGCACAAACGAAAACGCCAGAGACCTGAATCAGTCCCTGGCGCTTTCCGGGTGTCCTCGTAGTTCGTCGGGTTCAACGCCTTACGGTCGTGCCTGACGATGAATCTTCAATCTTCTTCCGTGCTGCTCTTCCGGCTGGCCGTCAATGTCTCTTCGGAATTCCACCGGATTCTCCTCTGCTTCCCAGCCGCATCGGATCTTCCGCTTTCCTTCTTCCGTTTCGTTGCCGCAAAGGCCGGTTGTGCCGCACCTCCGTCCACTGAACTTTGCATCGCCCTGTCAGGACCGTGGATGAATCTCCGATCTTCGCCTTTGTCCGGGTCTTCGGTTGCCCGTCCACTCAGTCTCCGGCGTCCTTCGAATCCTGCATCTTCCGGCCCAGCGTCGGGTGCTCGCTTCGGCTTCCTTCAAATCTCATCTCTCGGCTGGCCGTCGATCTTGCCTTCCGGTTCCTTCCGGTCCTCTTCTGCGGCTGGGCCGCATCCGATTCCCATCTCTCCCCTTCTTGCTCCATCTCCGCAAAGGCCAAGGGACTACGCTTCGATCTCCCTCGTTGCTTACATCTCCCGCCGGGCTGGAAACATCGTTTCCGATTCCCTAAAGGCTCACCAACTGGTAGAGACTCTGCGCCTGTTCAATCTGTGGAAGCAAGTGCAAAAAACGGATTTATCTGTGGATATCACCACGCATGGTGCAATCCCGTCAAAAATCTTGCGCCCATGCATGGAAGGCCGCTATTCCGCAGGAACCAGGCCCTTTGCAAACATCGCCTTGATGCCGCGCAGCGCCTGCCGTGTCCGCTCCTCGTTCTCAATCAGCGAGAAGCGCACATGCCCGTCGCCGTAGTCGCCAAACCCAATTCCCGGCGACACCGCCACCTTCGCATCCGTCAGCAGCAGCTTTGAGAACTCCAGCGAGCCCAGCTTGCGATACTGCTCCGGAATCTGCGCCCACACAAACATCGTCGCCTTGGGCATCGCCACCGGCCAGCCTGCCTTGTTCAGGCCGTCCACCAGCACGTCGCGGCGCTTCTGGTAGATGCCGCAAATCTCGTGCACGCACTCCTGCGGCCCTTCCAGCGCCAGAATCGACGCCACCTGGATCGGCGTAAACGTGCCGTAGTCAAAGTAGCTCTTCAGCCGCGCCAGCGCATTCACCAGCACCGGATTGCCCACCATGAAGCCCACGCGCCAGCCCGGCATGTTGTAGCTCTTGGACAGCGTGAAGAACTCCACCGCCACGTCCTTCGCGCCCGGCACCTGCAGCACGCTCGGCGGCTTGTAGCCGTCAAACGCGATGTCCGCATACGCCAGGTCGTGGATCAGGTGGAAGCCATACTCGCGCGCCAGTTCCACCAGCCGCGCCAGGAACGGCAAATCCACGCACTCCGTCGTCGGATTCGACGGAAAGTTCACAATCAGCGCCTTGGGCCGTGGCGTCATCCGCGGAATCAGGTCCTCCAGCTGCGCCAGAAACTGCTCGCGATCGTTAATCGGCACGCTCACCACATGCGCGCCCGCAATCACCGGCCCGTAGATGTGAATCGGATAGCTCGGGTTGGGCACCAGCACCGTGTCCCGCGAGTCCAGAATCGCCAGGCACAGGTGCGCAATGCCCTCCTTGGACCCGATGGTGACAATCGCCTCCGTGTCCGGATTCAGGTCCACGTCATAGCGCGTCTTGTACCAGTTGCAGATCGCCTTGCGCAGCCGCGGCAGCCCGCGCGACACCGAGTAGCGATGCGTGACGGGCTTCTGCGCCGCCTCAATCATCTTGTCCACAATGTGCTTCGGCGTGGCCCCGTCCGGGTTGCCCATGCCAAAGTCGATGATGTCCTCTCCGCGCCGGCGCGCAGACACCTTCATCTCGCCGGTAATGTTAAACACATAGGGAGGCAGGCGCTGAATCCGAGAAAACTCTTCCATGGTGACTCCAGTGTAACGCTGCTCCAATTGGGAGCAGAGGCAGACAGGCTAAGCAACCAGCAGGCACTAATGCCCTTGGGTCTGGCGCTCTGAAGTTGGATTGTAGCGATGAGGTGAAACGGACATTAGGCGGCCGAAGCCGCAGCAGCACCCGCCGCGCACGCTCGCACAGAGAGGCGGACGACGAAGGCGGTAAGGTGGGCCATGCGCTGCATGTCGCCATTATAGCCTGACCACCCGCGCAGCATGCTCTGCGAAAACGCCTCGCCCGCAAACTTTATACTGGAGAAGACATGCCAGAGTTCCTGCCCGTAGACGAACAGCTTGACCTGCTCCAGAAAGGCGCCGCGGAGATCATCCGCGTCAGCGACCTGCGCGAGCGCCTGGAAGAGAGCCGCAAAACCGGACGCCCCCTGCGCGTCAAAGCCGGCTTTGACCCCACCGCGCCCGACCTGCACCTGGGCCACACCGTGCTCATGCGCAAGCTGCGC
>JAJXXG010000800.1 GCA_021781255.1 Acidobacteriota bacterium | reverse complement strand
GCCGGGAGGAACCATGATTTCGGAGAGGAAAAAGGCACCGCCCGTTTCCTTGCCGGTGGCGAGAAACGTCATCCGGCTTCCGGGGCCCCAATAGGCGGGGCCGGTTCCTGCGGGCACATACCTGACCTGGTCTTGGAGGGGCAGGGCTTCGGCTTGCTGTGCGCTGCCAGCGGGGACCGGTTGCACGGCAGACTGCGATGCCTGCAACGCGGGGCTGCCGGACGGGTCGACGAGCGGGCTGATGGTTTGTGGTGTCAGGTGCGGCCTCCATTTTGGTAAACTCCATTTACCGTGAAATTATGGTAAACATAGTTTACTGAGAGCGTCAATGAGTTTTTTTCAGGAAAATCCGCCGGTGGAGACCAGGGACATGCTGATCGGGGCGCTGCTGCGCGTTCCGGCGCAAGCCATTCAGCGCCGCATCATCAAGGAATTGAATGCGGCGGGCTTTAAAGGGCTGAGCCTGCCGCATATGGCGGTTCTGCGGTTTCCGAGTCCGGACGGGGTTCGCCCGGGCGTTCTGGCGGAGCGGGCAGGGATGAGCAAGCAGGCCATGAACCGGCTGCTGGGAAGCCTGGAAGAACTCGGATACCTGGTGCGGAGGGACGCGCCGAACGAGGGCCGCGCGCGGGTTGTCCACTTTACGAAGCGCGGACACGCCCTGTATGCGAAGGCGCTGGAGGTGCTCCAGGATATCGAACGGGAATGGAGTGCCGAGCTGGGGTCCAGGGATTTCGCGCAGCTCAAGGCGCTGCTCTTTCGCGTTTGGGAGAGCCCGCTGGTGCGCCAGGCGGGTGGGGCATCCGACGGAGAGCGGTAGCGCTATCGATAGAGGTTGTGTGAGGCGATGTACTCGGCGACGGCGTCGGGCAGGAGCTCGTGGCCTGCGGTCAGGCGGCCAAGGGCGGCGCGCGCCTGGGCGCGAATCTTAGAGGCGCTGATGTTGATATGCAGGCCGGGGAGCAGGTAGAGGGGCGTCGTGTCTCCGGCGGCGTTGCGGAGGGTGTAGCGGCGGAGCTGGACCTGAGCGGGCTGTGCGGCATCTGGCTGCGCGGGTTCGGCGCTGATGGAGAGGCCTGCGGGGAGCGCGGCGGCGAGGTCGGTGAGCGGCTGGCCGGGGCGCGAGGCGACGATGAGCGGAGCGACGAAGGGGATTTCCGCACCGCGATGCCATTGGCGGAGGCCGTGGAAGGAGTCGGCTCCCATGAGGCAGAAGAGCGTGCCGCCGCCGGGGAGTTCGGCGCGCAGACGCTCGAGGGTGTCGATGGTGAAGTTGGGCCTGCCGGTGGGGGTGGGTGCGTCCACGAGCGAGACGGCAAAGGCGGGCTCGTTGGCGATGGCGAGGCGGGTCATGGCGACGCGGTCGGCAAAACTGGCGGTGGAGCCGTGAGGCTTGAGCGGCTGTGCGCCGACGGGCGCGAAGAGCACGGAGTCAAGCTGGAGCGCGTCGCGCGCGGCGCGGGCCACGGCGAGATGGCCGCGATGGGGCGGGTCAAAACTGCCTCCGAAAAAGGCTACGCGACTGCCCTGGATTGCCGGATCGGCCATGGAGTCATGGTAATGCCCGCGGGGTGATGCATTAGCATCGTAGACAATATGATGCGTTATTTGATTGCCGTTCTTGCGCTGGCGGGCGTGGTGGTTTCCGGGCTGGCGTTGCAGGTTCACTACTCGACCAAGACGGAGCCGTGCTCGATTAACGAGCACTGGGACTGCGGAGTGGTGAATCACAGTCCATTTGCCATGATTGGGCCGGCGCCGGTGGCGGCGATTGGGATTGCGGGCTACCTGCTGCTGGCGGGGCTGGCGCTGCTGGGATGGCGCTTCATGCTGACGGTGATGGCGTTTGCGGCGTTCTGCTTTGCGCTGCGGCTGACGTTTATCGAAGAGTTCGACCTGGGCGTGTGGTGCCTGTACTGCGTGATTTCGCAGGGGATTATTGCGCTGATCATGCTGCTGAGCGTGGGCTGGCTGGGGGCGGAGCATTGGACGCTGAAGCGGGGGGCGAAGCGGCGGGCGTGAGGCGCGAAATCCTCGGGCGCGAAAATCCGGAGCTTATGCACACGGCAGGGCCGCTGAAAGCTGCCTAAGTCAGGACCGGGCAAATGGCTGATGATGAAAAAGTCGGTAAGCCTTGGCGCGCTGATGAACTTGATGCCATCATCGCTGACTATTTCGCCATGCTCGCCGATGACCTTGCTGCCAAGCGCTATGTCAAGTCGAGGCATAGTGCGGCTCTGATGGCGGAAATTGGCCGCACGCACAAGTCCATCGAATTCAAACACCAGAACATTTCGGCTGTGCTTGACGAGTTAGGCCTTCCATGGATTCCTGGATATATTCCCAAGCGCAACTATCAGGTCGCGATATTCGGCGCGATTGAAAGATATCTCGCGCGTCACCCGGAAGTTCTGACCTTCACTCCGGCTTCGCCACAGCGAGTCGATACAGCAACGGCGATTTTTGTTGACCCACCAGCGCGCGAGACATCCGATAAGAGAGAGATACCTGAGCCGCTGCAAAGGCTGGTGCGCAAGTTCGACCCCGTTGAGCGGGATCATCGCAATCGCGCACTGGGAAAAGCTGGTGAGGCTTTCGTCGTGGATGTTGAGCGCCAAAAACTCGCTCTAGCAAACCGTGAGGACCTGTCGCGAAAAGTCAAATGGGTGGCTGCAGAAGATGGGGACGGAGCTGGCTACGATGTGTTTTCGTTCGATCCGCGCGGTCGCGAGCGTCTTATCGAGGTCAAGACTACGAATGGCGCCGCGCGGACTCCGTTCTTCCTGAGCCGAAACGAGAGCGAACTAGCAATGGAGCGCCCGGAAGACTGGTGTATTTACCGAGTACACATGTTCGCGAGGCAGCCGCGCATCTTTACCATAGTTCCGCCGCTCGAAGGCGTAGTTCATCTCAGGCCGGAGACATGGCGGGCATCATTTTGAGCTCATTCTCCCGCACCTAGCCAATCTGAGTTAGCGGGTCTTCGGCGTATCGGCTGATAAACTTGGACTGATTGCATGTTCAGGGACCGATACGCGCGGTGGATGTATGAGTGGGAGACGCGGCTGACGACACGCGATGAGAATCGCGTGGTGCGGCCGCTGGAGTGGGGCTTTGAGTGGATTGCGCCTTTTCTTGAGGCGCATGGCTTTGGCTCTGCTGTTCCCTGCCCTGAGAACGTGCGCGACGATGCGGCGGCCGAACTGGCCATGGTGCGCATCAACCAATTGCTGATTCGCAACAGCGACAGGTTTTTCGGTTACGAGCGGCCTGCGGACTTCCGGCTGGAGGAGCGGCATCCGGAGCTTTTCCCGACGAACGTGCGGGCGGAGACGCTGGCCCGGGACGCTGCGCTCAAGCAGCAGGCGGCGGAGGGAAAGATTCCGCGGGCGCAGTTTTTGCGTTTCACGTCGCCGGAGCGGACGCAGTATCCGGAGAACGATCTGGTGAATGCGCGGTGGTATCCCGCGCCAGCGCATAAGGACGGCTTGCGGCCGAAGCAGGCGATTGTGGTGCTGCCGCAGTGGAACGCGGACGCCTTCAGCCATAACGCGCTGTGCGCGATTTTCAACCGCATGGGGATTTCGGCGCTGCGGCTTTCGAAGCCGTATCACGACATTCGCAGGCCGAGCGAGCTGGAGCGGTCGGACTATGCGGTGAGCGCGAACGTGGGGCGAACGCTTTCAGCGTGCAGGCAGGCGGTGGTGGATATCCGCTGCTGCGTGGACTGGCTCGAGGATCAGGGCTACGAGCACTTCGGCGTGCTGGGGACGAGCCTTGGCTCATGCTACGCGTACCTGGCGAGCGCGCACGACAAGCGGCTGCGGGTGAATGCGTTCAACCATGCTTCGACATCGTTTGGCGATGTGGTGTGGGCGGGGCAGAGCACGCGGCATATCCAGACGGCGCTGAAGGACGCGGGACTGACGCAGGAGCGGATACGCGCGCTGTGGGCGGCGATCAGCCCGGTGAGCTACTTTGAGAAGATCATGAGCGCGGAGGCGGGCGGCTCGCAGAAGCAGGCGCTGCTGGTGTATTCCGACTATGACCTGACGTTTCCGCGGGAGTACTCGCTGCAGGTGATTCAGGCGTTTGAGCGCGTGGGGCTGAAGTTTGAGAAGCGCGTGCTGCCGTGCGGCCACTACACCACGGGCGAGACGCCGTTCCAATACATGGACGGGTGGTTCATGGGCTCGTTTGTGTACCGGGCGTTCAAGGCGCTGCGGGCGGAGAAGGCGGCTGTGTGCGAGGTGGCGCGGCCGGAGGAAGCTGTTTCCGATTAGAACCGGACCCGCCGATGCGGCGGCGCACTGCGCCGCTTTGGTTTTTCCGGCGGGCGTTCCCAATGTTGCTGCCACTCGTCACTCCTCGAACCGGGAAAAAACGGGTTCCCGGCGCCCCCGCCCGGGTGGTGCGAACCGGCCCTAATGCGAAACATCGACGGGGGTGACATCGGTTCCTGTTTGTCTGAACTCGAATCGCAGGACCCAGACGCTCGCGATGGCCTGGCCGCCCACTTGCGCAGGCTTGAACCTCCATTGGCGAGCCGCTTCGAGGGCTACTCTGCCGAAATACCTGCTTGGCCCAGCCGATTCGAACGTGGCGTCTGAAACATTGCCCTTGGGATCGACGCTGACTCGTATCTCCACGGCGACCGTGCCTCGAATGGACTCCCTTGCACTGGGCAGTACGTCGGGCAGAACGCGCTGCGCAACCGCACCCTCCATCCTGACTCCCCTGGGGGGTTCCGTGACGGGACCGGACGCCTGCGGCGGGCTTGCCGCAGGCAAGGATGCCTGACTTTTGTGCGAGCGCATTTGCAGTGCGACGATGAAACCAAGCAGCGCGAGTACGGCAACGATCATTACCGTCCCGCGCAGTTTGGCTGGCACCGCTTTGCGCGGCTCGCGGGCCGTGTCGGGAAGAGGCTGCGTCGTGCCGGGAGCGGCAGGAAGAGGCTGCGCCGGCGCGAGACGAGCCTTGACATCGGCGACGGTGCATCGGCGCGCGGGGTCATGCTGGAGACACCGCCGCGCAATGCCTGCAAAGGGCTCTGGAATGGACTCCGGCACAACCAGTTCCCTGTGTGTGGGGCTTCGCCATAGCGGCGGATGCTGGGTGAGCGCTTCGACGATAGTGACGCCCAGCGACCAGATATCCGCAGCCGGGGAGATCGTTCCGGCGGCGACTTCCGGCGCGTCATAGACACTTGGCGCGGTAGCTTCACTGCCTCGCTCGCCCGCAGCACACAGGCCGTCCCCGGAGAGCTTCAACTGATTATCGACGACCAGGATGTTCGACGGCTTCAGGTGACCATGCACCAGACCCTTTCCATGAAGATAGCCGAGCGCATTGAGGACTGGATCGAGCATCTCTTTGGTTTCGTCGGGAGTGAGGGCCCGCTCCGGAAGAATCCCGGCGAGAACTTCGTCGGCCAATTCTGTCACCGCGTAGAGGAGCGTGGCACCGTCGATCCGGCAATGTCCGGTGTCCAACAGGCGCATCAGGTGGGGATGCGGAAGGTTCCTTGCCAGCGCCCAGCCTGCCATGCGTGCCTCCGCGTCCGCGCCATCCGCAGGAATCAACTTGATGGCGGCCTTCTGCGGTGGGTGGCCCGGCAGTTCCGTCAGGAAGACATCACTCCGCGCAGAGCCGCCCAGCCATTGCAGGAGGGTCAATCTTCCATCAATGACGAGCCCGACCCAATCACCGCGATTTGCCGCTGTGTTCATGGTCGAAGACATTTTACGCGAGCACCGGAAGAAGCCAAGCGCGAGGTGGCGCTGCCGTAGGAAGCGGCGGAAGAAAGGTGAACCGCAGGGCCTGAAGGCCACGATGATTTCAGGGCACTTACGTCACGAGTAAACTCGTGCCCTGACACGGGCGTCAACGCAGCGCATTCAAATTCAGGCGCAGGAGTTTTGCGGGGTCGAGGTAGGCGCCCTGCCAGCGGACGGCCCAGTGCAGGTGGGGCCCGGTGACGCGGCCGGTGGCTCCGCTGAGGCCGAGGAGCTGGCCTTTGGCGACATGCTGGCCTTCGTGGACGCTGAAGCGGCTCATGTGCATGGAGAGCGTGTAGAGGCCGAGGCCGTGGTCGAGGATGACGCAGTTGCCCTCATAGTAGAGCGGGCGGGCGAGGACGACGACTCCGGCATTGGCGGCGCGGACGGGCGTGCCGGGGCGGGCGCGGAAATCCATTCCTTTATGAATGCTGGCCAGTTCGCCGTTGAAGAGGCGGCGCGTGCCGAAGCTGTCAGTGGGCGCGGCGCGAACGGGCGCGCGAAAGCTGCCGAGCCAGAGGGGCGTAGCGGCGCTGGCGGCGAATACCCTCGCCTTGAGCTGCTGCTCGGCCTGGATTTGCTTGAGCGCATCGGGGCCGGGCTCGACGAAGCGGGGCGGGACGGTGAGCGTGGTGG
>JAJXXG010001039.1 GCA_021781255.1 Acidobacteriota bacterium | reverse complement strand
CTCTTGAAAAACCCCTTATTTTTGGCTTGCTCCTTGGGCTCGTAGGTCTTGTCGAAGAACACCTTGCCGAAGTCCACGCGGCTGAGCATGTAATGGTCGTCCACCGGCACTGAATAGAGCTTCACGTCAGGCCGTGTGTCCTGAATGTAGGTCTCTACCAGCGGCGTGCGCAGTTGGATGTTCTTGATCAGCACCTTTTCCTGAGCGATTGCCCTCTGTACCAGTGCGGCTTGCTCGGCGGTGAGCTGGCGAGCCTGCTCGTACTTGGGCTGCTTCTTCGCGTGCGCAGAGACCGCTGCCATGGCCAGGATCAGGAAGATTAAGGGGAGCTTCCGTAACGTCATTTAAGACTCCTAAGTGAGTACTTCCCGGCTTTCCTCTCCCCAGCCGCGCCTTTGAAGCGCGGACGGGGAGTGTACAGACCTCGTTGATGTTCACTATCTGGATGTTAAGCCAACTGAAACGTAATGATAATGGTTGTGGTTAAATCCACCGGCCGGCCGTTGCGTGTGGCCGGACGGAATCGTATCTGCTGCGCCACCCGGCGGGCCTCTTCGTCGAGCCCATGCCCCAGGCCGTGCACGATGCTGTGAACCACCACCTGACCGGAGGCCAGAAACGTGACGCGCAGCACCACATCGCCCTCGACGCGCAACTGTCGCGCTTCGCTGGTGTACTCGACGGGCGGTTTCGAGAGCACTTCGAGGTCGGTCGAAACCTGGCGCTCAACCACCCTGGGTGCGACTGCGACCTGTGTGCGCGCGGGGATCCCTGCCGAAGCTACCTTGCCGTAGGTTCCTGGCGTACCAGTGCCCGTGCCGGTTGCGCCAGGAATGCCAGCCGAGGCCACCTTGCCCACGATCCCGGAGTTGGAGCCGAAATGGGTTCCATTGCCGATGCCCGTCGAGCCAACCACCCCGTGCGGCGCAACCGCAGGACCCTGCATGCCGCCATAGGGGTTGCCAATGGCCGCGATGGTCGCTGGCCGCGTGGCGTTGGGATTGGGCGTGACGCCGAACGTCTGCCCGAGATGTACCGGGGCTGTGGATGGCTTCACGTTGTTGTTCTGCGCGGGCATTGCCGCGGCCAGCGCCGCCTTGGGTTGAGGAGCCAGGGTCACGATTTGCGGCCTGGCCTTGACTGCCGGCAGCGTCACCTTGGCTTCCATCTCAACCGGCTTCGGTTCCGGCTTTGGCATGACAATCTGGCGCTCTTCCAACTGCACTTTGGGCATCTCCGGCGGCAGAGGCATTTTGGGCGGCGGAGGTTGCTTGACCTTCACTGGCGGCGGATTGTTGGGGACGATCAGCTCCATCATCTCGTAGTGCTGCTGGATCACGTGCCTGGTGGTAAGACCCACGTACACTGCCAGCGCCAGAATCGTCACATTGATGATGGAGCTTGCAACAAATCCAGCGGGCCGGATTTCGGGCTCAGGCAACAAACCTAAAGTGATTCGTCCAGGAGAATATGTCATCGGCATGTTTTGAGTCCTCGCTTGTGCTCACCGCCACGGCGCAAAGCGGCCTCGTAAAAGAAAGCAACATTCGAGCCGGCAAATCGTGCGCCGCGCACTTCCTTATCTTTGATGCGCTCTTGCCTCTCTTTCATCACAGCCAAACCTCGCGGAAGGCTTTACCGCTGCCTGGTAATATTGGCGAAAAACGGTCCTGGATGCGGCTGGAATTCCCTTTCTGCGCCGCCCGTCGCGATCGGCCCCTCAATGTTTTCAATGGCCGCGCCCAGCGCTCGGATTTGCATAAAGTGGGGATTGAGCGCGGGAGCGAAGCAAAGACCATTATACGTCTGTTTCTTATCCTGGCCGACAACCCGAACCGGACATCAGCCGCACTTTGACGGCAGTGCCCCCGGCATGTGGCGCCGAGGACGCAATCGACGTGGCCATCTCTTTTGCCATCGGACAATGCGTCTCTCCACTTCAGGTCCAAGGCAATTCAAAAGGAATCGCATGAAATTTTCGGCAGGATGTACGCTACCGGGATGCCAAATCAAGGCGTCGGGAACGCCCGTGCACAGACGTTTGGTAGCGCCGTGCACATGCTCCCGCGTTGCCGACTGCCCACATGGAATATTGCCGCCGGGCAACTAGAATGGCCGCCCGGTCTGGCACTACTCTTATAGACTCAAGTTAATCTAAACTGTCTCGGAGAGGACAGTCTTTTTTGTGAAGATATTGGTTACGGGAGGAGCAGGGTACATCGGTAGTACTGTTGCGGGCTTGTTGACCGAAACGGGACACCAAGCGGTCGTCTTTGACAACCTGAGCCACGGCCGCCTCGACCTGCTGCCGGCAGGCGTGGAGTTGATCGAGGGCGAACTGGCCGACCGGCCGGCGCTCGAACGAATCTTCAAATCTGCCCAGGACGACAGAAGGCCTTTTGACGGCGTGCTCCACTTTGCCGCGCTCATTGAGGCCGGCGAGTCGATGGCGCGCCCGGAAATTTACTTCCGCAACAACACCGCTTCAACGCTCTCGCTGCTTGAAGCGATGCTGGCCTGCGGTCCCCGGCGACTGGTTTTTTCCTCCACAGCCGCCGTCTACGGAGAGCCGGAATCTGTCCCCATTCAAGAAGATGCGCGTCTATTGCCCACCAACCCCTACGGCCAATCCAAACTTCTGGTGGAGCAGATGCTGGCCTGGTTCAACCGCATTCACGGGTTGGGTTACGCCTCGCTGCGCTACTTTAATGTGGCCGGAGCGCCGGAGGGAAAGGATGGCGTAACGCGGGGCGAAGCGCACGAGCCGGAGTCTCATCTGATCCCTCTGGTTCTCGACGTGGCTCTCGGCCGCCGGAAGTCGATCCGAATCTACGGCGATGACTACCCCACCCCCGACGGCACCTGCATTCGCGACTATATTCACGTCTCCGATCTGGCTGACGCGCACCTTCTTGCGCTCTCGGCGCTGGGCGGCAGCGAAAAAACAACCCCCTTTATCTACAACCTTGGTAATGGGCAGGGCTTCAGCGTGAGAGAAGTTGTGGAGTCGGCCCGGCGTGTGACCGGCCATTCTATCCCGGTCGAAATCCATCCCCGCCGTCCGGGCGATGCGGCGATCCTGATTGCCAGCTCGCAAAAGGCCATGCGCGAACTCGGCTGGAAGCCGCGCTACACCCAGCTCGACGAGATCCTGCGTACGGCATGGTTGTGGCACCAGAAACGCTATAGCAATTAGAAATATCAGGGAGATGCCCATGCGACGCATCTATTTGCTTTCGACAGGCGGGACCATCGAAAAGGTCTACTCGGAACAGAGCGGCATCGTGGAGAATCGTGCCGCCAAGCTGGACCGCTATCTGCGCATGCTCCGGCTACCGGATTCCGAAATCTGCAGCATCCACTTGATGAACAAAGACAGCCTGGAGATGACCGATGCGGATCGGGCCGAGGTCAGAGATCGGGTTGCCGAACTTACCCGCGAGGGCGCGCCCATCGTCATTTCGCACGGAACCGACACCATGGTTGAGACCGGGCTGTTTCTTGAAAAATCGCTTCCGGATCTCAAGGTTCCCATCATTCTGACCGGTGCCATGACGCCCCTGGGATTCGAGGGCAGCGACGGCCTGCAAAACCTTACCGAAAGCCTGCTTGCCGCTCGACTGCTTTCGCCGGGCGTCTTCGTGGTCATGCACGGTCAGGTATTTCCAGTGGGCCGCGTTCGCAAGGACAAAGCCAAGGCTACGTTTGTGCCGGTATAGGCACCGACGCCCGAGGATTTCTGCAACCCGGGGGCGAAGTCAATGGTTAAGTAGGGATTCGATGGTCGAGAGCCAACTTGCAAAGTGTCGGCACTCCCGCTGAAGCACAGGGAGCCCAATTTGTTTAGCGATTAAAGGGCCTGAAGACGGCTTTTCGTATTGCGGTATGATCCCGTTGATTCGTATCGAAGGATGAGTTTCTGGTCCCTCGTCAATCAGTTCCGGATTCGGAAACTCATCTCTCACTGCATGCAGCGCAGCAATCTCTTTACTGTGGTCAGGAAACGCGATCGAGAAGCTTTCAGGGTCCGCGAATAACAACGATTCAAATTCGTAAAGCTGAATGTAGGGGATGAATCGCCGGTAGGCAACGTCTTCTCTGAGCTTTTCTTCCAAAAAGCTGACTCGAATGTAGGGATCGGCCAGTCTTTTCGATTCCTCGAACCCAGGAAACTCAGGGGGGATTCGATAAAGATCCACCATCGTGGTGAACCAGGAGTCGGGAGCCGGGTCTTGCTTGATCCAAAGTTCCAAATCCTTGTGCAAATGTCGGTACTCAAGAAATCCGCCGCGGAAAATCTTCCCCTTCCGCCGCCCAGTTTCGATTCGACGGGCGTCGCAAAAAATGTTTCCGCTTCCGAGTTCCGGAGCCAGGATGTCGCGCACGAAGGTTTCTTCGGTTTGTCCCTCGACTACGAAATGAAGGCGCACTAGAGCGAAGGCCTCCCGCCGATCACGTTCTTCTCCCAAAGCTCAGATAGGGTGTATTCATCGAGCCATTCGCTAAGCTCCTTCCGATCCAAGCGCCTGAACCTTGACTCTCTCGCCGGACGGTCCACAACTACGACATCTTCAGGAGCGAAACGGTCAATGAGCGATACGGATTGCGTCGCAATGATGACTTGCACACTCTTCGAAGCTGCACGGATCAACCCAGCTAGGACCTCGATCGCATAGGGATGCAGACCCAACTCAGGCTCATCCAGGACGAGCACGTCGGGCAAGTCGAATTCAGGTTGTTGAAGCAATGTCACCAAGGCAAGGATTCGAAGCATTCCGTCAGCTGCTTGGTTTGCCGTAAAGACTTGGTCGCTGTTGCGCTCGCGCCAGCTCAATAGGATTCGGTCAAACTGTGGGTGCAACTCAAAATCTGCGAAGAACGGTAGAATCAAACGAACCGTTTCCAGAATTCGTTGGTAGTATTCGGGGTGCTCTCTTGAGAGACGGTACAGGACCGGTGCCAAGTTGCCCGCGTCTTCCTTCAACCACCGGCCCTCTTCGATATTCCATTTCTGCCGGATTCGCGCAGTCGCAGAAGTATTATGGAATTGGTAGATCACAATTTTGCGAAGCAATCCAAGGATCGTTCTCGCTGTGGGATCGCCGCCCTCTGCTTTTCCGATCAATGCTGCTTCGCGATGCCCCACGCCGAGCGGCTTCCATTGCGCACGGCTTAAGAGGCTAAAGCTCGAAAACCGGTATTTTTCGTCGGTATAGATTAGGATGTCTCCGCCAGCATAGGCCAGGCTAAAGGCATACTCGTTTTCACCCGCGTCAGTCTCCAGAACGAGCTGGGCCCGGATGTCTCTCGTCCGCGCAGGCCCATCATGAAGAAGCGCGCTCGCGCCTCCGAGCATCGCAACATGCTCCTGCAGTTGGCCTGGCGCAGCGAGCGCCCATGATAATAGCCGGAAAAACGAAATGAAGTTGGATTTGCCGGCGCCATTTGGGCCGATGAGGACAGTCAGATTCGCCGGTTCGAAATCGGGCAAATCCTTAATCGTCTTGAATCCCGTTACTGTGATGCTCTTGAGCCGTTGACGCATGGCAAGACGCCTTTCGGTTCTTTCCCCGTTTCAGATTTTCCCTATCGGCTTAAGAATACAGCAGTTGGCTACGCCTCGCTCGTGCGACGGCAAGCACCAATGCCCTCGCGCCAGTCGCCAAATCGTACAATCTAATCATGACGATCACGCGCCAGCAGGCCCTTGATTACTTCCACTCCCCCGACCTGATCGGCCTGGGGTTCGAAGCCGACCAAGTGCGCCGGCGCCTGCATCCCGAGGGCGTGGTCACCTACATCATCGATCGCAACATCAACTACACCAACTACTGCACCGAGTACTGCACCTTCTGCGCCTTCTATCGTCCGCTGCCCCGGCCGGGCAAACCCGATCCGCGCGCGGACGAAGGCTACATCCTGGATTTCGAAAAGATCTATGAGAAGATCGCCGAGACCGTTGAGATGGGCGGAACCGGCGTGCTCATGCAGGGCGGCATCCATCCCGATCTCAAGATCGATTGGTTCGAAAGGCTCTTTCGCGGCATCAAGCAGCGCTTTCCGCAAATCTGGCTGCACTGCCTCTCTGCTTCTGAGGTTCTGGCCATCGCCGAATACTCCGGGCTCGATCTGCGCTCGACTATCGCGCGGCTGCGCGACGCAGGTCTCGACTCCATTCCCGGCGGCGGCGCCGAGATTCTCGACGACGAGGTCCGCCATCGCATTGCGCGCCTGAAGTGCGACACCAACGACTGGGTCAGCGTGCATCGGACCGCGCACCAACTCGGCATGAGAACCACGGCCACCATGATGTTCGGCGTGGGCGAGAGCTTCGAGCAGCGCATCAACCACTTTGAAGTGGTGCGGCGCCTGCAGGAGGAGACCGGCGGATTCACGGCCTTCATCCCGTGGAGCTTCCAGCCCA
>JAJXXG010000680.1 GCA_021781255.1 Acidobacteriota bacterium | reverse complement strand
GATGACTGCTGTGCATGGGGGCTTCCGCTCCTCCTGAGTTCAGGGCCAGCGTACCACGCCGAGCCGCGCCCTTGCGCAAAACGCAAAAGGGACAACCGGCGAAGCGGCTGCCCCTTTGCGCGTATGTAGTGTTGCTGCGATTACTGCTGAATGCCCAGGTCCGCCAGCGCCTTCGGCTTGGACTCATCCACCGCCAGCAGGTTGTGGCAGGCCGTGCAGTCCTGCGTAATGGTCTGGCCATCCTTGGTGGAGTGGTCGCCATCATGGCAGCGGAAGCAGCCCGGATAGCTCATGTGTCCGATGTGGTTGGGATGCGTTCCCCATGTGACCTTCATATCCGGGAACACGTTGTCGCTGTAGAGCCGGACCAGTTCCTGCCCGGCGTTCTTCACCAGGTCAGCCTTGGTGGCCAGCACCTGCGGATTGCTGCCCTGGTAGAAGGCCGCAAGCTGCGCTGGAATCTTTGCGCGCGCATCCGCCTGCGATGCGTAATCGGCCTTCAACAGCGCAAGCCCTTCCTTGTGAACCCACGGCAGAGACTGGCTGATTGCGCCCTCGGCCATGGCCCGGTTGAGGGCATCCTCCGGAGTCTCAAACGTGTGAGCAGCGCGATTGTGGCAATCGATGCAGTCCATCAGGCGGCGCTCACCCTGCGGCATCTTGCCATTCAGCGCAGAGGCAGCATATACCGTCTCTGAGCCGTCCGCATTGCGGCGCTGCACCCACGGAATCGTGGTGCGCGTCGCGTCCGTGGTGATGTACTCGATGTGGCCAAGATGCACGCCGTGGATGCCGCTCAGATGCGAGAGCGAGTCGCGCCCGCCCAGGTGCAGCACCACCACACTCTGCGTCTCGGTGTTCTGCTCGTCGTCGGCAAACGTCGACTTGACCAGCAGCTTTTCTCCCACGAACTTGGCCGGCGTGTGGCAGCTCTCGCAAACAATGCGAGCCGGGCGCAGGTTCTTTACCGGAGAAGGAACCGGCCTGGGATAACGATTGAACGCAACCTCGACAAGCTGCTTTGAGCCGTTCACCTTGGCCTCAAAGTACGAGCCCGCACCGGAGCCGATGTGGCAGTCCACGCAGGGAACATGCGAGTGCGCTGAAATTTTGTAGGCCGCGAACTCCGGATGCATCACGTGACACGACTGCCCGCAGAACTCCGGCGAGTCCATGTACGACGCACCGCGATAGCTGGCAACTGAGACCACCAGCAGATTCACAATCGTCGCCACCAGCACAATGTCGATGCCGTGGCGGAAGATGCGGTCGTTGATGTCAATTTCCGGATAGACGGCGGGAATCTTCCGCTTTTCCTGAAGTTTCCTGTACCGGACATACATGCCGATCGGGATCAGGGCCAGGCCCAGAATGAACAGCATGGGCAGGATGAGAAAGAAGATGATCCCAAGATACGGATTGCTGTTGCCCCGGCCGATCAGGTCCATCAGCCAGTAGCCGACCATCATGACTCCGGACGCGGTGGTGATGGCGCCACCCAACAGGCTGATGGGATTATTCCCGAAATACAACGCAGGCCTGATCCAGTGCTCGCGCAGTCTCAGACTTAAAAGAATTGGCACTTTTTCCTCAAATCATGTTTGGGGTGGCCCGCCCGGGGAAAAGGCGGGCCGATGAATGCATGCTACTTCAACGAACGAAAATAGACGACCGCTTCCTTGATCTGCGGATCGGTCAGCTTGCCCTTGAATGCGGGCATCTTCCCCTTGCCGTTCTCAGTGGACTTGATCATCTCGGCTTCCGTAAGCTTCTTCATCTCCGGCGAGCCGAGGGGCAGCACCTTCAGCATCTTGGCGCTCGGCGTATCCGCTGCGCCCTTGGCGCCATGACACATCTGGCACTTTGCCTTGTACAGCGCCTCGCCGGAAGACTGCGCGAAGCTCACGGAACCAGCCAGGCAAATTGCAGCCGCCAGCACCACCATGGATCGAGTTGACTTGGTCATTTCTACACTCCTTACCTTCTTCCCGGCCGGGCATCGGGGTGATTCCCCGCCGGGCAAACCTGCTATCCCTGATAACCCCATCGGCGAGCTACAGTCGCCGACATCTGTTAAAGCGGCCGCCGGATTCCACGAGGGGAAAGACAAAAATCCCCCCGCACGCAGGAACCGCACCGGCCTGTTGGCAATGCCTACTTCAAAAACGTACGGAAGAAGTCCACAGACTCTTTGATCTGTGCGTCCGTCAACTTGCCTTTGTATGGTTGCATCTTACCCATGCCGTTCCGGACCGCGTCAATCATCTGCGCCTCGGTGAACTTCTTCACCTCGGGATCCGTCACCGGCTTTACCTTCATCGCCTTGGCCGCCGGGGTTTCTGCCAGCCCCCTGGCGCCATGGCACATCTGGCACTTCGACTTATACAGCGCCTCGCCAGACGACTGGGCAAAACACACACCACCCGCCAGCAGCAGTGCTGCGGCCAGCATCAGTTGCGAACGAACCATATTCCCCATGGTAAGACTCCCGCATACTCGCCGCCGCACCTCATTCGCCACTGGCACCCACGGATGCGCACGGCTTCTTCGAGAAGAACGTTTTACATTGTCTGCGCCGGTTCTGCAGCTCTGCTTCCGGCGGTTTTGCCGTCCCCGGGGACGAAGGAGTGAACCGGCGGAATATCCGCTTTTCGGTTCACTCCGACTTCCCCGCGAATCAGCCGTTTCGTTAGAACTCGTAATGCAAACCGAGTGTCACATTGTTGGCATGGAAGTTCCGCGGCGCGGTCAGGCCCGAGGACGGCTCGGTCAGACCCGTCGGTCCTGTCAGCGTGGATGAATCGCACGGAACCACCGTTGCGGTGTAGGAAACGGTCGTGCTGCAGAGAGGCGCGCCGGAAGGACCGCCCTCGCCGTAGCCGAAGTAGTTGTACTCTGCCTTCCAGATGAATCCGGGATGAACCGTCCAGGCCAGATTCACAAAGGGCGACTGGTAGGTAGACCGCATCGATCCCAGAACCGACCGCGCGTCATTGAAGAACTCGCTGCCGTCCACGGAACTGACGCGATAGCCGATGTTGGAGTGGAAGCTCTTGTTGGGAGACATCGTCAGAGCCACCGATCCGAACTGCGTCGGCGCATCCTGGAAGTCCCGTGCAATCCACGCCACGAGTGTTGTGGTGCCGCGCCCATAGACTCCGGGGCAAACGTTCGGCGTGCCGTTGGCCGTCAGCGTTGCTACACCGGGATATCCGGGGCCGTTGGCGCCGCTCGCAAAGCAGATGTTGGTCGCCGTGTACACGTCACTGTAGGCGTAGTTGAAATCCACGCCGAAGCGATCATTCGGGAACAACGTCGCACCCAGACCTGCCACACGGCTGTGATCCTGGTGATCGAGCGGCACAATGTAGGAGGCTTCGCCGGCGGCGATGGCGCTGGCATTGTTATTCGTGTTGTTGTGGCGCTCCCGGTCCGTGAACGATCCGGACAGCGTGGCCCATGTCTTCGGCCTGTACATCGTATGCACTCTGTACTGCCGTGTCTGGCGCGGGCTCAGCGGTGTGAACGCGTTGTCGTGATAGAACAGCTCAACCGTGCCGTTGATGTCCCAGTTGTTGCGGGGACGCAGGGCCGCGTTGAAGATGCCGCCGTTCTCCACGATCTCCACGGTGCCGTTCACCGGATCAGCCAGAGCAGCCGGAATCGGTCCCTTGTGAGGAACGCCCTCGCCGATCTTGTGGTCGCCGTAGCGATACGTGAGCGTAAGGGTTGTGCTGGGCGCTGCATTCCAGCTTGCCGTCAGGTTGTTGATCAGGAACGATTGACCAAAATAGTTGTCCGTCAGTACGCCATTGATGCCGTGCGGCAGCGCCTGCGCATTGCCGGCGGTCAGCGGACCGGAGTACGTGATGGTCTGGTTTGGCGAGCCCGGCGTGGACAACGTGGCTGCCGCCGGCAGTGTGGAGTAGCCTGGCTGCTGCACACTGGAGTAGTTCACCTGGTCGGCCAGGCTGAAGGTCTTGGAAGCCTGCCAGATGATGCCGTAGTCCGCCGCCACCACCGCGCGATGTCCTACAGCGTTGCCGTTATAAATGATCGAACGAATCGCGCCCGTCTTGCCCGTTACCAAACCCTGCAAATTATCGTAGTAGTGCGGAAGATTCATGTTGGCAAGGGTGTAGCGGACATCGCCGTTCATCGAGATGTTCTTGATGCTCGTGCTCTGCAACCGCAGAATCTCGGTTGGGAAGATCACGCGCGTTGGCTGACTGCGCATGTAGCTGGTGACCACCGAGCAGGCAGGATTGATGATCGGCAGGCCGCCCGGCGTCTGCGGAGCAGACAGAATGGTGTAGTTGGTGGAACTGGTGTATGCACTGCCCATGCTGGCCGTATCGCACGCCCCGATGCCGTAGGGATTCTGGCTGTCCCAATTGCCCAGATACGCCTTCGTGCCGTCCGATTCCTGCACCATGAAGCCATTCGGATTCAGCGTGAAGAAGGAGTCCGCCTTGTAGTGATCGACCTGCTCCTCGAACGTGATCTTGGTGCCCGTGACGGGCTTCCAGTCAATCGCGCCCATGAAGTCATCCGTGTTGTTGCGCTGGTACTGCTCCAGCAGCGCGTCGTATTTGAAGACGCCGTAGCCGCCGGGGCTAAGCGTCGGTCCTTCGAACGTGTTCTTGGAGTACTGGAACCGGTACGTCACCGTCGATAGCGGAAAGACTGTCAGGTTGACGTCCGTCATGCGGCGCACGGTGTTGAACAATACCGGCGACTGATTCAGCGTGGGCCAGGCAAGTGAGCCCGTCGGCGCATTGGAGGGGCCGATCGGAATCGACTTTCCGGGCACGATGTTCGGATTGCCCAGCAGATCATAGTCAAAGTACTGGCGATCGCGGCGGAACATTCCAGAGAACTCGTAGATCTTGCCCTTGGAAAAGTCCAGCTTTGCAAAGTTGTTCGGATCGCCGCCGAATCCACTGCCGATGGCCTTCAGGTCATCCACAATGGTGTGCTTGTTGCCCGGCAGAGCGTGCAGTTCAAAGGTCTGTCCCAGCACGCGCGGTCCGGACTGCAGATTGACCAGTGTGCTGTACATGGCCTCACTGCCCGTGCGGCCTACCATGTGCCCGCCCAGGTCCACCGTTTGATGGATCGAGTATCCATCCGGAACCGTCATCGGGGTTGTCTGTGTTGGAATCTGGGCAAGGGCTCTGCCCGCACCCATAAGGAGTACTGCTATCGCAATGAAACCGGCGATGCGCTGGATCATCGCGTTAGAGGGCTGTTGCTTGCACAGCCGACGTAGCCAGCCTAACCTTCTCATCTCAAGCCTCACTTGAAGAACGTTGCTCGCATCGAAGCCTTAAACCCGTTTGCGAAGTTGATTTCGGACCGTGGCCGCGTAGTCCGCTCGTGGAGGGACGCGGCGACGCCCATCAACGAACAAATGCCTGACTGAGGTTCGATCCATGAATCATCGTGTGGCAGGAGATACACGGTGTTGACGTGATCGATCCAGCACCAACTCCATGAACCGTGCCTGCAGATACCGGGCTGTGGCACTGATTGCACAACGTCGCGATATTTGGCATGTTCAGCAGCCTGGCGTTCTGAGAGCCATGCGGCGTGTGGCATGCCGTGCAACCTTCCGCCTTGACCGCGGCGTGCTCAAAGACGAACGGCCCGCGCGTCTCGGTGTGGCACTTGGTGCAGATCATGTTCTGATCCGCCGTGTTCCGCAGGTTGGTGTTCTGGAACGTGCCGTGCGTGTCATGGCAGTCAGAGCACTTCACCAAACCCTCGTTCACCCGGTGATGGAACGGCATGGAGAACGATGGCTTCACGTCCGTGTGGCACTGGTAGCAAAGCTGAGGCTGAGGAGCTTTCAGCAGACTCTCTTCCGTCTTTGCGGCATGAATGCTGTGGCAGCCCGTACAGCCCACGCCAGCCTTCGGATGAGGAGAACGTTCAAAGTTCGGATGCGTGCCCGCATGGCAGCTCAGGCAGCGTTCATCCACTTCCTTGGCCGTGGCCTTGGCAGGATTGAAGATCTTGCTGGCATCCCCGCCTGCATCCACGTGCGCCTTGCCCGGACCATGACAGCCTTCGCACGTCACGCCAGACTTGCCGTGCATCATGGCGATCTTTGTGTGCGGGTTCGAGGCAAAGCCCTTTGCGGCCTCTTCGTGACAAGTGGCGCAGGTGTCTGTGCCGACATAGTCGCCCGAAGGCCCCTGACTGGCCTGTACATTGGCCTGTTTCGCTCCGTGCGCTGGAGCAGCATTTGCAGCGACGCTCAGCATGCCCACGCACAGCAGCAGCATCAAAAACGCTTGCAGCCCCGGCAACCTGCCCGGAACCGCTCCTATCAATCGCGATACTGGCCCATCTCTACGCATCAATTACCACCTCGGGAGCTCTCGTCGCAGCCCTCATTCCAGGTTCATCTGCTCCCTGGC
>JAJXXG010000208.1 GCA_021781255.1 Acidobacteriota bacterium | reverse complement strand
GTCAATCACGTTATTCTCCGCCTGCGTGACCCAATCGCGCGTTGCCTGCAGAGGGCTGACGTCTTGCGAGTCGTCGCTCTTGTCGACCGCATCTTCAATTTTCATGCTGACGTTTTCACTGTCGCGGGTCGGCAGCTTGAGGGAATACCCCCAGAAGTGGGTCTGCGCCTTGAGGCCGAGAGACTTTTCGCCCTCGGCGCGGTTCGACTCTTCGACATAAATCTCAACAGGAAGCCAGACGCCGGGCTGTACGTTCATGCGCCAGCTGTCGAAGTGGAAGTAGTAGCGCGAGTCGTTCTCAGACGAAGGCCCCGTATAGGTGCCGTTGAAGCGGACCACGTTGCCGTCCTGATCCTCGATCCACATGCGGCCATAGAATCGACCCATTCCGGCAACTTTGGGATGCACGTCGAAAACCCAGGTGCGAACGGAACCGAGGAACTCCCGGCGCACAAAGGTGAAGGCATAGTGCTGCTGGTCGAATCCGCTCGGATCGAGGAACATCATCTGCATAAATCCGGTAGGGTTGTAGGTGAATCGCTTGTCGAGCCCGAGTGCGGTGGTAAGTCCCGCGATGGCTGACAACGAGCCCTTGAAGAAGCCGCGGCGCGCAGCCGTCTCGCGTGGCTGGTAGGTCTTGTCATAGAACGTCTTGCCAAAGTCAACCCGGCTCAGGGTGTATTGGTCATCGACGGGGACCTCGTAGAGCTTCGCATCCGGCCGGGTGTCCTGGATGTAGGTTTCCACCAGCGGAGTATGCTGCTGAATGTTCTTGATGAGCACTTTCTCTTGCGCAATCGCCTTCTGCACGAGGGCGGCCTGATCGGCAGTCAGCGGATGGGTTGGTTCAAATTGCGGAGCCTTCTTCGCGTGCGCCCAAGTCACACCCAGGGCCAAAGTGAAAAAGGTAAGAGATATCTTCCGAAAGGTCATGTATAGCTCCTAGGTGGTTCGTCTCGTTCCGTATGCCGCACTTGCCGATGGACGGCACATCAAAGTAAGCCTAAGCCATCGGATGTGTTGCCATTCTTGTTTTTACGCCAATTGAAACGTAATGGTAATGTTGGTCGTCAAGTCGACGGGCTGACCGTTGCGCGTTGCCGGGCGGAAGCGGATCTCCTCAGCTACCCGTCGAGCCTCTTCGTCGAGTCCGTGGCCAAGGCTTCGAACGACTCCATGCACAACGACTTTCCCACCTGCGGTGAATGTTACGCGCAGGATTACGTCCCCCTGCACCTTCAGCTGCCGTGCTTCTGTGGTGTATTCGACAGGCGGCTTTGAAATCACCTCAAGATTCGTCGAAGTCGGGACGGCTTCCATGGTGTGCGTGGCTGCAACCGCGGTCATGGCGGGTATTCCCGCAGAGGCGACATGGCCGGTCATGCCCGTTTTGGCCACTCCGGTACTGCCGGGGATGCCCGCAGATGCCACGCGCCCCACGACACCTTCATTCGATCCGGAGCGTGTTCCATTTCCGATGCCCGTTGATCCCACCACACCGCGCGGCGCAACGGCAGGGCCCGTCATCCCGCCATAGGGATTCCCGATCGCTGCCACTGTGGCGGGCCTCACTGCATTTGGGTTCGGCGTAACACCAAAAGTCTGCCCCAGGTGAACTGGAGCCGTGGAGGGTTTCGCCTGAGCAACCTGCGCCGGGGCCGCAGCCGTCAGGGCGGCCTTGGGCTGGGGCGCAAGGATGATGGCCGGCTTGGCCGCCTTCATCTGCGGGGTAGTGAGTTTGGCCTCCATCTCGATGGGCTTCAGGGCGGGCTTGGGCTCGGGCTTGGGCACGTTGATCCGCGGCGCCTGCAGCTTGATCTGAGGAGGCTTGGGGAGCTCCACGGGCTTTGGCGGCGGTGGCGGCGCTTTGAATTTGATCTTTGGCGGCGGCGGCGGAGTGGTGGGAAAAATGAGCAGAGTCTGCTCATATTTTCTCTCCTGGACTACGTGCCTGGCCATCAGGCCGATATAAAGCACCGACGCCAGAATCATGAGATTCACAACGGTGCTCGTAATGAAGGAAGCAGAGCGCCCTTCCGGCTCCGGAAGCAGGCCCAAATAGGTTTCACCTGGGTAGCGATTCACCGGCATAGATTCAATTCCTCGGGGACTATCTTCAAGCCGGCAAGAAAGTCTTGTCCGGGCAATTCCGCATGTTGGCTGGTGGGCAAACGCCGCATCTTGTCCACCCCTGAAATTGTCCATTCACATCCGTGCCCGATGCTCTGTTCAGGCGCGCCTGGTTCAGCAGAAAAAGTACCGTCTTCGCCGTCCATGGTCACAGGGCCGGTGCCGCAGTCCCTGCACAGGGCTAACACGGTTTTCCGGTTCCGGTTGCGGATCAGTGCAGTATTCGCGGAAAGTCTTCCGGGGTAATCCCCGTCTGCAGCAGGTATATTACCTGGCTGCGGGCAAAACGCGTTTTTCAGGGGCTGGCACGCAGTCGCCTGCACAACCGTTTCGAACCCAGAGCTGCGGCGTGCATCCCTTGGCGACAGGTGATCCACGCAGGACGTGATGTAAAGCCTAAAAAACCCGGACATCCAGACGCTCCATGGCGGGTCCAAGACAACGGACAACAGTTATGCCAGGTCCAACTTCCAGAATACCGGCTTCCAGAATGCCGGTTGGTTCAAACCGGCTCAGCACGGATGCCGAGCGGAGAACATCCTTTTCGGCTTAAAGGACCAAGGGGATACTGCAAAGCGCCGCCTTGAAGACGGTCTGTGCGGTGTGGGCCAAGGCCCTACCGGCTAAACCTATTGTAATAGACTTACGGTATCGGAAACCGTTCGTGGAGGACAGCATTTTTGTGAAACTGTTGATTACCGGCGGTGCTGGGTATATTGGTGGTACAGTGGCGGGCCAGTTGGCCTCGCTCGGACACAAGTCTGTGGTATTCGACAACTTGAGCCATGGACGGCGGGACTTGTTGCCTGCAGGCGTGGAGTTTGTGCAGGGAGAACTGGATGACAGGGCAGGGATTGAAAAGCTTTTCATCGAGGCACGAAACTCCGGCGAGCCCTTCGATGGCGTGTTGCACTTTGCTGCGCTGATCGAAGCCGGCGAATCGATGCAGCGGCCTGAAATCTACTTTCGGAACAACACGGCGTCTACGCTTGCCTTGCTGGAAGCGATGCTTGCTCAAGGGCCTCGCCGGCTGGTTTTTTCCTCCACGGCGGCTGTGTATGGCGAGCCGGAATCGGTTCCAATTCTTGAAGATGCGCGCTTGAAACCCACCAACACGTACGGCGAATCCAAACTCATGGTAGAGCAGATGCTGGATTGGTTTCACCGGGTCTACGGCCTTCGCTCTGCCTCCCTGCGCTACTTCAACGTGGCAGGAGCCCCGGAAGGCCCAGCGGGCATTACGCGCGGCGAAGCGCATGAGCCTGAGTCTCATCTGATCCCACTGATTCTCGATGTGGCGTTGGGCCGCCGGGCATGCATCCGCATCTACGGCGATGACTACCCGACGCACGATGGCACCTGCATCCGAGACTACATTCACGTCTCTGATTTGGCCGACGCGCATTTGCTGGCTCTGGATGCCCTCGCTTCGCCTGCGGCAGAAAAGGTGCGTCTTGTCTTCAATCTGGGGAATGGGCAGGGCTTTACGGTGCGAGAGGTAATCGATTCCGCCCGGCGCGTTACCGGCCATCCCATTCCAGCCGAGGTTCATCCTCGCCGCCCCGGCGACCCCGCCGCGCTGGTGGCCAGCTCAGAAAAGGCAATGCGCGAACTTGGCTGGAAACCGCGTTACACGGAACTCGATGAGATCCTTCGCACCGCCTGGATCTGGCACCGGAAGCGCTACGCGTAAGACAGTGCAAGTCACGCGCGCTGGACTTCACTTTGCTTTTGATTGCATGGAATTGCGTGGATCGGCGCATTCCGTTTCGTGCTAGACTTCCCGTCAGGCAGTTAGAACTCTGCCTGAACGTGCAATCGCCAATCCGTGGTCGGCGTCTGCGCGGTACTGTTGCAAACGGCCCGATCTCTCGATCTCAGGTACTTCCACTCAGCCTGCCCGTCAGGAGGCCGTCTATGAAGTTCTCCGCGTTTGCGTTTCTTTCGTTCCTCACGTCTTTACCGATGGTCGGGGTTGCTGCTGAGCACCTGATTCCAGCAGGATCGCTTATCCAATGCACGGTATCGGAGCCAAGACTGTCGTCCAAGACAGAAGCTATTGGCGATCCGGTCCTCTGCCAGGCGGGGTACTCAGCGCGCTACGGACATACTGTGCTACCGTTTGACAGCTTTTTGATCGGCCGCTTTGAGGATTACAAGGATCCCGGGCATCTTGTGGGCAAAGGCTGGATGGAGCTGAAGTTTGATCGCATGCTGATCGAGCCGGATACCGTGATCCCAATCAATGCCAAGGTTGTGGACGTGCCGGGCTACCAGGTGGACCGCGACGGGCGCATTCTTGGCAAGGGCCATGCCGTGCGGGATGCAGTTACGTGGACGATTCCCATTCTGTGGCCGATCGATTTGCTGAACCTGCCACGGCGCGGTCCGCGGCCCACGCTGCATGCGGAGACGCGACTTACGCTGAAGGTGATGGATGATCTTGGCGTGCCGGTGGCCGATCCGCCACTGCAGGATCCCTCCGGCCTCTATCGTCGGCAGCCCAGCGCCTATACGCCGCCCGCAGATGAGACACCGCAGCCGCAGCGGGGAGCTACTCCACTGTACATGCCTGCGCAATCGCCGCAGGGAAACTGGTACGGTGGGCCGCCTCTGAGCGTTGCCGGCGGCGGGCCGGCACTCCACCGCATGCCGTATGTTGGACCCGACACGCCCAGCGCTGAGGATCGGCCAGAGCCCGTGACGGTCGTCTTCAACGATGGCCAACCGCCCGCATTGGTCTACAACTATGTTCTGACGCCGACAACGCTGTATGTTCTCGACGCCTATCACTATGCGGTCTCGTTGACGCAGGTAGACTTTGCGGCAACGGATCGCGTTAATCGGATGGCCGGCGTGAATTTCCATCTCCCCTTGACCTCGCAATAGGCGGACAGCCCGGCCCATCACGGCTTCCGTTGCGTGCCCGGTAGTATGCTCTAGAAGTGTTTTCAGGGCATCGATACTGCCGGGGGAGCCATGTCCGATCCTGCAATTTCTGTGATTCGCGCGCCGCGCGGCAGCCAGCTTCGCTGCAAAGGCTGGCAGCAGGAGGCGGCGCTGCGGTGCCTGATGAACAATCTGGACCCTGAGGTTGCCGAGCGGCCCGCGGACCTGGTGGTGTATGGCGGTATCGGACGCGCGGCACGCAACTGGGAGTGCTTCCACGCGATTGTGCTCGAGTTGGAGCAGCTGGGTAATGAAGAGACGCTGCTGGTGCAGTCGGGCAAGCCCGTGGCGGTTTTTCCCACCCATGAAATGGCGCCGCGTGTGCTCATTGCCAACTCGAACCTTGTGGGCAAGTGGGCCACGTGGGAGCACTTCAACGAGCTCGACCGCAAGGGTCTGATGATGTACGGCCAGATGACGGCAGGGAGTTGGATCTACATCGGCACCCAGGGCATTCTGCAGGGAACCTTCCAGACGTTTGCCGCGCTGGCCGACCAGCACTTTGGCGGATCGCTGAGGGGTCGGCTGGTGGTGACCGGGGGCATGGGCGGCATGGGCGGCGCACAGCCCCTGAGCGTGACGCTGAACGGCGGAGTGGTGCTGGCGGTCGATGTGGACCGCACGCGCATTCAGCGCCGCGTGGATACCCGCTATTGCGATCTGCTCAGCGAGAATCTCGATGAGGCTCTGGCGTTGTGTGATGCCGCGCGGCGCGAGGGCCGGGCTCTTTCCGTGGGGCTGGTTGGCAACTGTGCGGATGTGCATCCCGAGATCGTGCGTCGCGGCGTGCAGGTGGACGTGGTGACAGACCAGACCAGCGCGCATGATCCGCTGAATGGATATGTGCCCCACGGGATGACGCTGGACGATGCCGTCTCACTGCGGAAGCGCGATCCGGGGGAGTACGTCCGGCGCTCGACCGCTTCCATGGTGGTGCATGTGGACGCCATGCTTGCGCTGCAGCGCGCGGGCGCGATTGCGTTTGATTATGGCAATAACATCCGCCGGTTCGCCTTCGATGCCGGCTGTGCCGAGGCGTTTTCAATTCCGGGTTTTGTGCCGGAGTACATTCGTCCGCTTTTCTGCACCGGCCAGGGCCCATTTCGCTGGGTTGCGCTGTCGGGCGACCCGAGAGACATTGACCGCACCGATGAATTGGCGCTGGAACTCTTCCCCGACAACGAGATTCTGAACCGCTGGCTGAAACTCGCACGCGGGCGCTTCGCATTTCAAGGATTGCCCGCCCGCATCTGCTGGTTGAGCTACGGCGAACGAGCGAGGATGGGCCTGGCGATCAATGAGCTGGTGCGCACCGGCGAACTCTCTGCTCCAATTGCCATGGGGCGG
>JAJXXG010000967.1 GCA_021781255.1 Acidobacteriota bacterium | reverse complement strand
GCTTTGCGCCGCGAGGCCGCCAGCGCCCTCGATGAGCTGAAAAGCCTGGAGCGCGGCCACCTGCAACTGGCGGCAAACGAGTACACCTGCATGTACCTGCTGCCGGCCATCGACGCCTTCCGCCGAGAGTTTCCCCACATCGGCGTCACCGTGCAGCGCATGCTGGCCTCGCGCATTCCCGATGAGCTTAATTTGCGCGCCTTCGAGCTGGGCGTCATCAGCTTCCGGCCCGACCCTGCGCAGATCCGCACCATCGCCGTCTATGGCGACAGCCTCGCTTTCATCGTCAGCCCGCGCCATCCCCTGGCCGCGGCGCGGCGACTGTCAATAAAGGATCTGGGCGGCGAGACCTTTATTGCCCACAATGTGGCCTCGCCGTTGCGGCGCAAGGTGATTGAGGCCTTCCATCGCTATCGCACGCCGCTCAATATGGGTATAGAGTTGCCCACCATTGAAGCCATCAAGCGTTTTGTGGCCATGGGCAACGGCGTGGCGCTGGTTCCCCACCTCACGGTGGCCCGCGAACTCGAGACCGGCGAGCTGGTGCGCGTGCCGGTGGACGAGCTGGACGTGCGCCGCGTGCTGCGCCTGGCGCACCGCCGCCGGGCCACGCTCTCCTACGCGGCCAAGACCTTCCTGGGTACGCTGAAGACCCTCGCGAAGTCGCAGGGACCGCCCTTCTTTTACCATGTGGAGCGGGCCGGTTAAAAAACAGGGAATGGGAGCCCGGGTAAGCATTGCGTCTTGCTTACGGTGCCGAAAGCCGCTCCGGCCTCGCCCGGGATCAGTTCACAAAGACCGCTGCGCCACGTCTTTCTGCTCCCTGCTCCCTGCTCCCTGCTCCCTATTCCCCGCCCCGGCCAGTTACAATGCTGAGAGCGGGGCTCCAAAAGGTTTTCGTGCGCCAGAACAAAGTGCGGGACCAGTGCGCGGGGCCATTGCGCGACACTTTTGTGCGAGTATCGGCAATCTCGTTGCCAGCCGTGAAGTTGTGCCACTGTGAGGATCAGGATCGAATGAAGAAGATCGTCTTTTTAGCATTTCTGCTGGCCGTGTGCGTGCCTGCAGGCCGCGCCCAGGAAAGCCGCCAGGACATCAGCATTAGCGGAACTGCGCTCTTCCCGCCGTTTATTGCTTCATCCACCGACGTTCAGGTGCACTCGAGCCGCAGCTTTGGCGCACTGGCGAGCTACCGTTTTATGCTCACGCCGTCCAGCGCCATCGAAGCCAACTACGGCATCACCTACCAAAACGTTTTTCGTTTCGTCGGGCCCAGCTTTTACAACGGCATCAAAGTCCCGGCGCGCGTGCAGGAGGTCTCGGGCGCCTACGTCCGCTCCTTTGTCTTCAAGAACTGGAATCCGTTTGTTGAAGGCGGGCCGAGCGGGTTCATCTTTCTGCCTGTCGTCAACTCCGGCCTTCAGACGCTCGACGCTAAGCAGCAAACCGAGGTCGGATTCATCTACGGCGCAGGCTTCGCCTACGAGATCAGCCCCAGCTTCGACATTCGCGCCGAATATCGCGGATTGTTGACAAAAGTGCCGAGCTTCGGCGTCAGTTCAGGTAGCTACAACTTCACCACCAATCGCTGGTTCAACATGAACGAACCCACCATCGGTGTTGCGTACCACTTCTAAAAAACAGGGAATAGAGCGTAGGGAATAGCAGGGCACCTAGCGCACATCTTTGCGGATTGCTTTCGATGAACTCCTTGTTCCCTGGTCCTTGGTCTCTTGAGCTGGTTGCATAAATAGCGCTTTGAAACGGCACGGCTGAAGCCGTGCCGTTCAAAGCACGTAAAAACGGGGGTTTTAACCCCTGAGGAATGGTTCTTTCTCAGGCTCATTGCATCTATGCAACCAGTCCTATTCCCTGTTCCCTATTCCCTGTTCCCTGCCTTCTCCGCTTCGCGGTAGCGGCCCAGCTCCTTCACCATGCCGCAGTGCGCACCAAGCGCTTCGAGGGCGCGCGCGCCCTCTTCTGAGGCGCGAATCTGGCAGTCCACGTAAAAAACGTACTCCCAGGGCTTGCCCTCAACTGGCCGCGACTCGATCTTGGTCAGGTTGGTGCCTTGCGCGCTCAGCGCGCTCAGCGCCGCCACCAGCGACCCCGGACGGTTTTCCAGCGTAAAGGCAATGCTCATCTTGTTCGCTCCGGCGTCTGTCTCCGCCTCGCCGCTCGGCCACACCAGAAAGAACCGTGTGTAGTTCTCAGGGTTGTCCTCAATGCCGCCGGCCAGTATCTGTGCGCCGTAGTGCGTGGCCGCGGCCTCGCTGGCAATGGCCGCCGCATGTTTGTCGCGCAACTCCGCCAGTTGCTTCACGCTTCCTGCCGTGTCGTAAAAAGCGATAGCCTTCATCCTGGGGTGCTCGGCCAAAAACCGCCGGCACTGCGCCAGCGCCACCGGATGCGAAAACACGCGGTCGATCTCGCCAATCGACGCTCCCTCAATTCCGATCAGATTGTGGCGGATACGCACCAGCGTCTCCCGCACAACCTTCACGTCGTGCTTGAGCAGCAGGTCAAAGTGCTCCAGAACCGAACCGGCCAGGCTGTTCTCAATGGGAATCACAGCTGCATCGACCGCTCCCGAGTCCAGCGCCGCAAACACTTCCCTCGATATCTCGCAGGGAACAATCTCCGCGCCGGGCACGAGCTTCAACGCCGCCTCGTGGCTGAACGAGCCTGGCTCGCCTTGAATTGCGATCTTCATGCTGTGGCAATCATAGCAACTGCCGTTCATGGCCTCTTCGGCCGCTGGCAGAAGGCGCCACCATTAAACCAGAGCTTGCGTTCTGTATGATCGTGGGCGAACAGGAGTAGAGCGCAATGGCTTTATTCGGTGTAGTGACGCGCGCCAGGTAACCGCTCAGCGCCAGCTTCATCGCCTCATCCACAAATCCACCGCCACAAAAGCGAAAAAAACCATCGCAATCACGCCGTTCATGGTGAAAAATGCGGCATTCAGCCGACGCAGGTCGCGCGGCGAAACCAGCGCGTGTTCATAGGCCAGCAGCATCCCCACGGAGGCAATGCCCAGCCAGCCCGCCAGGCCAAAGCCGAACAGCCAGCCGAACCATATCAAAAGTGCCAGCATCGCCAGGTGCATGGCGCGCGCCGCCCCGAACGCTGCCCTAAGCCCCATCGCCTGCGGCAGGCTGTGCAGCCCGGCGCCGCGGTCGTGTTCGTAGTCCTGGCAGGCGTAGAGCACGTCGAAGCCCCCCGCCCAAAGCGTGACGGCGCCGGTCAGCACCACGATGCGCGGGTCCAGGCTGCCGCGCACGGCAATCCACGCCGCCGTGGGAGCCAGGCCCAGCGCCAGCCCCAGCCCCAGGTGCGACCACTGTGTCATCCGCTTCAAATAGCTGTAACCCAGCAGTACTGCAAGCACCACCGGTGTCAGTTCCAGTGTGAGCCGGTTCAGCTCTGCCGCCGCCGCCACAAAAACCGCCACCGCCATGAGCGTAAACCCAAGCACAAACTGCCGGGTCAGCAACCCTGCCGGAATCGCGCGGTTTCGGGTGCGCGGATTATCGGCATCCAGGTCCGCATCGGCCCAGCGGTTAAACGCCATGGCCGCCGACCGCGCCGCCACCATCGCCACCACTATCCACACTACCGTCCGCCACCCTGGGAGCCCATTCGCCGCTAGTAGCATCGCGGTCAGTGCAAACGGCAGCGCGAAGATCGAGTGCTCCCACTTGATCATCTCGAGCGTCGTGCGGATCTTCCTGAGAATGTGTGCCATAGGCTGCTCTTTCTACTGTAATTGAGCGCGGAATCGCGCACGCGCCTGCCTGAGGTCTGTTATTGACTTTCCGCCACCCGCGCACAGCCTGCATGGGAGATGGCGGTCCGCTTTAACAGCCTGTCAACCCGGCATGACCCTTAGAAGGTGACCCGCATCACAAGAAATTCTCTTCAAAAGATGAAATGATACCTTTGGAGATCCTTAACGTGCCTATGAAAGTACCGCTGGCCCAAGGAAGGATATTCGTGGACCTCGACCCATCTGCCTTTCTCGCCGATCCGGAGCTCATACGCGCGCTCGCAACGCGAGCCACGCCCATTCCTTGCGATGCAGATTGTGTTCTTTTCAAACAGGATGACCCGCCGGTGGGCGTTTACATCATCCATCAGGGCCAGGCCTCGCTGAGCATGAAATCGCTTGAAGGCCGCTCGATCCTCTCCGTGCAGGCGCTGCCGGGCTCGGTGATTGGCTTGCCCGGCGTTATCGGCAACGAACCTTACACGCTCACCGCGACGGCCCGCGCCGGCGCGCAGGTCAGTTTCCTCAGCACCGCCAATCTCTTCGCCCTTATGCAGTCGGATCCGCTGTTGTCGCTCAAAATGCTGCAAGTGCTGGCCGCCGAAGTCCGCAGCGCCCGCCGCGCGCTGTATTAGAACTTGCAGGGTGCGCGCCCCATGCGCACCCCCTACCTGCTACACTCACTCCGTTATGTCCCTTGCCAGCCCGATCGTTGCGGTTGCTGCGTATCTGCTCGGATCCATTCCCATGGGATACCTCCTGGTGCGCCTCTTCCGCCACCAGGACATCCGCTCCGCGGGCAGCGGCAACATTGGCGCCACCAACGTGCTGCGCACCGGCGGCAAGCGTCTCGGCGCCGCCACTTTTCTGCTCGACATGCTCAAGGGCTGCGCTGCCGTTTTGCTTGGCTGGTTCATCGCTCATCACCTTGCACCTGCGCTCACTAACCACGACGCCCAGGCCCTGGCCGCCCTCTGCGCCGTGCTCGGCCACATGTTTCCCGTCTGGCTGCGTTTTCGCGGAGGCAAGGGTGTGGCCACTGGCTTCGGCGTCTTCCTGGTCGCTGCGCCCCTGGCCGCGCTCTCCGCCATCGCCGTCTTTGCCGTGATTCTGGCGCTCACCCGCTATGTTTCGCTGGCCTCCGTCCTCGCCTCTGCCAGCTTTCCAATCTTTGCCTGGCTGCTGGCCGACGGCTACCGTTCTCCGTTCTTCTTCGCTGTGCAAATCTCCGTTGCTCTCCTCATCATCCTCAAGCACCACCAGAACATCCGCCGCCTGCTCGCAGGCACTGAATCTCGCCTCGGAGCCAGAAAGCTCGCATGAGCCGCATCGCCATCTTAGGTTCCGGCGCCTGGGGAACCGCCATTGCGCTCTCGCTCGACCGCCGCGGCGGCCACCAGGTCACCCTGTGGGCGCACAGCTACGAAGAGGCTCAGCAGATCGTCAGCGCCAGAGAAAACTCCCAGTTTCTTCCCGGCTTTCCCATTCCCAGCCGGATTGCCGTCACCGCCGACTGCGCGGCCATCAGTGCCGCCGACATCGTCGTCTCCGTCATTCCTTCCGAGTTTCTGCGTGCGACTTTCCTGCGCATCCGCTCCCATCTGCGCATCGGCCAGTTCGTGGTCAGCGCCACCAAGGGCCTTGAAGATCGCACTCTCTACCGCATGACGAAGGTTCTCTCCTCCACCCTCGAGCCGGCCGGGCTCCTGCTCTCTATCGGCGCACTCTCCGGGCCCAGCTTCGCTCTCGAAGTTGCCCAGGGCCAGCCCACCGCCATCACCGTGGCCTTCAGCGATCCCCAGGTCGCCGCCCTCATCCAGCAGGAGTTTTCCTCCGAATCCCTCCGCCTCTACACATCCACCGATGTCATCGGCGTCGAGCTTGGCGGCGCGCTCAAAAACGTCATCGCCATCGCCGCCGGCGTCGCCGCGGGCGTGGGCCTTGGCTACAACTCGACAGCCGCCCTCATCACTCGCGGCATCGCTGAGATCACGCGCCTGGCCGTGGCCTGCGAAGCACAGCGCGAAACCCTCGCCGGCCTCTCCGGCGTGGGCGACCTGGTACTCACCTGCACCGGCTCGCTCAGCCGCAACCGCACGGTCGGTGAACAACTGGGCCGCGGCCGCAAACTGCCTGAAATTCTCGCTTCGCTCGGCGGCAAAGTTGCGGAAGGCGTGCTCACCACGCACGCCGCGCTCGGCCTCGCCCGTAAACACGGCGTCGAAATGCCTATCGCCGAACAGATGGAGCTGATCCTCAACGAAGGCAAAGACCCCCGCGAAGCCATCCGCGACCTCATGCTCCGCCCCGGCAAAGACGAAAATTAGATGAGGGCCTTGGGGCACACATGCCTAAAGCTCTTTGGTCTTGTATTAGGGCACGACTTTAGTTGTTCGGTGTCTACGCGATCCCGGTTGGCGTCGGCTTGAATGCGCGTCGAGTCGATCGCCACGCGGCCCAGCTTCATCATGCTCTGCGACCGCGCTCACTCCAGCACCTGCGTAAACGCGTCGTTCAAGGCCCGGCTGTCATGCCGCCGGAACGCGCTCAGCGCCCGGCTCAGGAAACGGACTTCTTCCTCGCCGCCGCAATCTCCTCGATCAGGGCTTGAGCAGCATCAATACATTGGTCCCGGTTCACATCGCGGTGCGTCACCAA
>JAJXXG010000885.1 GCA_021781255.1 Acidobacteriota bacterium | reverse complement strand
GACGCTGTTTGACGAACGCGGCACGGAGCGGTCGGTGTTGAACCTTGTGGCGAGAGAGGCGGTGCGGGCCGGCATCGGGGACATTTGCGTTGTGGTTTATCCGGGTGACGAGGAGCCCTACTCGCGCTTGCTGGCCGACGTCGGCGCCCGCGTGAGCTTTATTGCGCAGACAGAGGCGCGGGGCTATGCTCATGCGGTTTTTTGCGCGCGAGATTTTGTACACGGGGAACCGTTCCTTCACTTCGTCGGCGATCATATTTACGTGGGCTCGGAAGCGAATGGATGCGCAAGGCAGCTCGTAAGCGCGGCTGCTGACGAAGGCTGCGCCATCTCTGCCGTGCAGGTAACGCGCGAGAGCCTGCTTCCGTACTACGGCGCCATTGGAGGTTTGCCGGTGGAGGGCAAACCGGGTGTATACCGCATCGAGAGCGTTCTGGAGAAACCAACGCCGACCGATGCCGAGCAGAGCTTAATGGTTCCCGGCCTGCGGAGCGGGCAGTATTTATGCTTCTACGGCATGCATGTGCTCACCCCGACGATTTTCGAGATCCTCGCCGCCATGCTGGCAGAGTCAGAGCCCGGGCGAGCGAGTCTTTCAGCGGCACTTGCCGTTCTTGCGCAAAAAGAACAGTACCTGGCCATGATTCATCCCGGTCAGCGCTTTGACGTGGGTGTGAAGTATGGGCTGTTTACGGCTCAACTGGCACTGGCACTGAACGGCCAGGATCGCGAGGAGGTGCTGACGGAACTGGTGCAGGTTCTTGCCGCACGCGAAATGCGAGCCGGGAAAGAGGCATAAGCGTGAGCGCACTCTGGACGATGATCCGGGCGTCCGATCCGGCAATTCGCAACCGCTCGCTCGACGTTTTTTGCCGTGCAGCCGCGACCGACGAGCTTCTGGCCGAAGCCGCGGAACTCGAAGATCTGCGGCACGGTTGCGACAATCTCTACGAACGGGTGCGGGCGCTGTTTTTTCTCTATGCCGTACACCGGTTTCATCTTCCGGCGCGGCTGGCGAGCGGCTCGGCGGGCGCACGAATTCCCTTCAGCGGCTACGAGAAGCTGCTGCATCGGCGCTACGAAGAAGCGATTGCACTTTTCATTGCCAGGCAAAAGAGCGAGGGCTTGAGCGATGGCCTTTCGAGCGCGCTGGCGGCGGCGTATCGCGGTCTGGGATTTCAGACTCTGGCCGATCAGGTGCGGCGGAGCGTGCGTTCGGTGCGCGGCAATCAATGGATGTTCCGCACCGGGCATCCGGCGGATTATCCGCTGCGGCTGCGCCCGGAGCTTTTGCGCCGCGGGGCGGGGGAGCCATATCCGGTTCTGCACGAGTCCACGCCGGTGCGCATGGACCTGAGCCACAGCGGCTGGAGCGACATCTTCTTTCTAGGCATGGATCTGCCCGAGTCGGCGCGGGTCCTGAATATCTCCATCGACCTGTCGGTGTTGGGCTCCGGGGCAAAAGGCCCGAAGCCCCCCGTGGAAGCCTACCTGCGGGTCATCGACCGGCCCGTGATCCGCCTTGTGAGCGTCGATCTGGATGCAAGCGCAGAGATCAGCGAACTGCGCGAGCTTTTCGACTTTGGCCGGGACTATCTGGGACTGCTCAAAGCCGCAACTATTGCTTCGGGAATTGTTCCACCGGGCATGGAAGGCTCGAACCAGCCTTTATCAGCGGTGCTGGCGCAACTGACACAAAGCGCGGGTTTGGGGCTGGAGATTGTCAGCCATGTAAACAACATTCCCAAGGGATCGCGGCTGGCGGTATCGACGACTTTGCTGGCTTCGCTGATCTCCGCGTGCATGCGGGCCACGGGCCAGACGGCGTCGCTAACGGGGGTGTTGACGGAGCCGGAGCGGAGGCTGGTGGCGGCGCGCGCCATTCTGGGCGAGTGGCTGGGAGGCTCGGGCGGCGGCTGGCAGGATTCAGGCGGGGTGTGGCCTGGAATCAAGTTGATCGAGGGGGTCAAGGCAGCCGAAGGCGATCCCGAGTTCGGCATCAGCCGCGGACGCCTGCTGCCGCAGCACCGCATGCTGACGACCGAAGACGTAAGCGAGCTTACGAGCCGGCGGCTCCAGGAGAGCCTGATCCTGGTGCATGGAGGGATGGCGCAAGACGTTGGTCCGATCCTCGAGATGGTTACGGAGAGATATCTGCTGCGGACGGAGCCTGAATGGACGGCACGGCAGATGGCGCGCGGCATTCTCGATGAAATGCTCGACGATTTGCGTGCAGGCGACGTGCGGGCCATCGGCCGCGCCACGCAGCGGAACTTTGAAGGGCCGATCCAGACGATGATTCCCTGGGCGAGCAATCTGTACACGGAAACGCTGATCGGCAAGGTGGGCGCGATCTTCGGGGACGCGTTCTGGGGATTCTGGATGCTGGGCGGGATGTCGGGCGGGGGGATGGGTTTTCTCTTCGATCCGGCGCGCAAGGCTGAAGCGCAGAGCCGACTGGGCGCGCTGATGCGCGAGACGAGCGAAAAACTGGCGGGCGGGGTGGCGTTCGCGATGAAGCCGGTGGTTTATGACTTTGCCATCAACGAACGCGGAACCGCGGCGGAGCTTAGGCAGAGCGCGGCGGCATTGCTGCCGGACGGCTATTACAACATCGCGCTGCCGGCGATGCTGCGCAAGGACCAATCGGCGCTGACGGCCTGCGAAAGACTGGATCTGGAAAGGTTCAGCTCGCTTTGCCGGGAGGTTCCGGACGCACTGAACCGCACGCAAGGGCTGCTGGACCGGCTTTTACCACAGGCGAATCGAGGCGAGCAGGAGAGCGACTCGCTGGAAGCCCTGCTGCAGCGCAACGGCTTCGATCCCGCGCAGCACGAGCGTATTCAAAAAGAACTGCGCGCCGGACAGATCGGACTGGCGCAGAACCGTCTCCCATCTTCAGTCGAGATCGAAGATGTCGCCGCCGGCAAGCTCTTTGACGCGCGGCGCGATGTGGATGCGGGAATGCGCGTGATCGGGGAAGAGGCTCTGGCAGCGGGAGCAGTTGCAGTGGTGACATTGGCCGGCGGCGCCGGCAGCCGCTGGACACGGGGCGCCGGAGTGGTGAAGGCGCTGAGCCCATTTTGCCGACTGGCAGGCGCGCATCGCACATTTCTTGAAGTCCATCTTGCGAAGAGCCGGCGTACCGGCCGTATTTTCCGGCGTCCGGTGCCGCACGTGATCACAACGAGCTATGTGACGCACGCGCCCATCGAGCGGCAACTGCGCGCCGAAGGCAATTACGGGTACGAGGGGCCGCTGCATCTTTCCGCGGGCCAAAGCGTGGGGCTGCGCCTGGTGCCAATGGTGCGCGACCTGCGATTTGCCTGGGAAGAGACGCCGCAGCAACTGCTCGATACGCAGGCGCAGAAGGTGCGCGAGAGCGTGCGCGGGGCGCTGATCTCCTGGGCGCAACAGGCCGGAGAGGCGAGCAGTTATACAGACAATCTGCCGCTGCAATGCCTGCATCCCGTAGGGCATTGGTATGAAGTGCCGAATCTGCTGCGCAGCGGCGTGCTGGCGCAGCTATTGCAGGCGCAGCCCAATTTACGCCACCTGATGGTGCACAACGTGGACACGGTAGGGGCCGATCTGGACCCCGGCATTCTGGGATGGCACATTGCACGCAAAGCCATGATGAGTGTTGAAGTGGTGACGCGCCGCATTGAGGATCACGGTGGCGGCCTGGCGCTGGTGGACGGGCGCTTGCGGCTTGTAGAGGGATTGGCGCTGCCGTCGGAGGAGACGGAGTTCCGGCTCACGTACTACAACTCCAACACGTTCTGGATCGACATCGAGGCACTGCTCAAGGTCTTCGGGCTGGACAGGAGCGATCTTGTCCAGCCGGAGCGGGTGGCCGAGGCCGTGCGCAGCATGGCAGCGCGCATGCCGACCTACGTCACTCTCAAGGACGTGAAAAAACGCTGGGGCAAGGGACAGGAAGACATCTATCCCGTGGCGCAATTCGAAAAGCTGTGGGGCGATATGACCGCGCTGCCGCAGGTCGCATGCGAGTATGTGGTTGTACCGCGCGTGCGCGGCCAGCAGCTCAAAGAACCGGCCCAACTGGACGCCTGGCTGCGTGATGGTTCGGCCCAGTACGTGACGGAGCGCTGCGAGTTTTCCGCGGCCGCCGGCTAAGCGGCGATGGTTGCGCGGACGACGCTACCGCAGGTCTCTGCGCCGCGCATCAGCACGATTCCGGGCAGGTGAAGGAGCGGAGGAGGCGATGGCACTGAAATCTCAAGAACCGCGACTTCCCCGCGCGGTGTACTGGTTGGCGCTCCTGGGATTTTTGCTGCGCCTGACCGTGAGAGTGACATCGGGCGCCGCGGAGTTCTGGGCCAACGGCTATACGTTCTTCTTTGCCATGGCACAGAATATAGCGCGGGGACAAGGCATCGGCATCGCCGGGATACGCACTGCATTTCGCGTCCCACTTTACCCCATCCTGCTTGCCTGCTGGACCGGGGGACACAAAGCATTCTGGCCCATTGCGATTGCGCAATCGCTCATCGGCGCGGGAACAGTGGTTTGCGCCGGGCTGCTTGCACTCCAGATGTATCGCACGGCGTGGGGCGCTAAGGCCGCAGTGCTGGCGGCGGCGATGACCGCGCTCTATCCGTACTACATGATTCACGACACCGCGATCGAGGAAACGAGCCTCTTTACGCTGCTTGCGCTGGCAGCGATACTGCTTCTGCGCCGGGCCAGGGCGAACGCCAGCGCCGTTTGCGGGGCAAGCGCCGGGGTGATCCTGGGCCTGGATGTGCTGACACGCGCAACGATTGCGCCCTTTGCGCTGCTGGCTCCGTTGTGGCTCCTCCGGCAAAAACGCATGCGCGCCGGCTTGGCCTGCGGGCTGCTTCTTGCGCTTACGGTGACGCCGTGGCTCTGGCGGAACTACCGGCTCACCGGCGTGCCCACACTCAGCACTGAAACCGGAATCGAACTGTGGACGGGCAATAACGGATTTCTCTTTACGCATTATCCGGAGGGAAGCAGCGACCTGAGCAAGAGCGATGCTCTGAATGCCCTCTCCTCCAAAGATCAGCAGGAACTGGATCGCATGGGAGACAACGAGGAGCGCGAAAACAGCTGGTTCCGGCACAAGGCGCTTGAGTACATGCGGGCGCATCCCGCACAAACCGTAATGGACGGGCTGCGCAAGATCGCGGCATCGTTCTGGTTGCTGCCGAGTCCGCGAAGAGGGCGCATCGCCGACCTCGTATACGCATTTTCCTACGGCCCCGTGATGCTGCTGGGATTGTGGGGGATGTGGCTGCGCCGGAGATTCTGGCGCGAGGACTCGCTCGTTTACCTTGTCTTTGCCAGTTTCATCGCGGTCACCGCGGTGTTCTGGGCGCATACCTCGCACCGCGCGTTTCTCGACGTTTATTGGATGGTTTTTGCGGCGGGGGCGCTCCAGCAGCACTGGAGCCGCGCTCCAATCAAGGACGCTTGCGAAACACCACGTCGGGATATCGCACACCCTGCAACAGAGAATCGTCAGGGCCATAGAGCTGAGGCGGGGACTCGCGCTCAATGGTGAGCACCGTCTCGCAGTGCTCGGCGGCGCGGGTGTCACAGAAGCGAAACATGGCATTTTGAATGACCAGCAAGCCGCCAGGCTTGAGCACGCGAACCAGATCGACGACAGACTGCTCAAAGTCGGCAAAGCGGATGCGATGCGCGCTCTGAGGCGGCGGAGGCGAGGTATTCAGATCCCCATGACGAAAGACGGCCATAGCGAAGACGGCATCGACGCTTGCATCGGCGAGGTGGGAGACGGATCCGGCAACGGCAAAGACTGTTTTGGGGGCACGAACGCGGAGACGCCGAAGGCGGCACACGTAAATATTCCAGGGATTGATGTCGATTCCCATCAGGGTGGCGCGGGGAAAATAGGTGCGAAGCGAGAAGACTTCCTCACCGGTGGAGCAGCCAAAGGAGAGAATGCGCAGATCGGGCCCGTCTCCCAGCGCTTCGCGCACAAAGCGAAAGATTTGAGGATAGCGGTCGACGGAGGTGGTTCCGTAAGGCTGATAGAGCCCATGAGGAGGACGAAGCAGCAAAAGCGCAGCATTCCGCGACTCGGTGCTCTTGACCAGCCGGAAGAGAAAGCGGGCAAGCGGAAACCCGGGGAGCCCGCGCAGGCGGGACTTCAGACGAGTGAGGGAATCTTGCATGGATACCGGCCGCAAAGCTCGAATACGCGGGATCGGCTGCTGAAAAGTGACCACCAGCGTACGTCTCGTACTGTACCGCAAAGACGCCTGGCGTGGAGTGGCAAAGCCATTGCGGCGCTCAGGCCTACGTGAAAACACAGGCACGAAACAGGCGGCAATCCGTGCGGAGAGCAAGCCCGATCACGAGGAGAAAAATCACGTGACCTGCCGGCTGTATAGTCCAGTAACCGATCAACGCACAAACTGGGTATGTA
>JAJXXG010000466.1 GCA_021781255.1 Acidobacteriota bacterium | reverse complement strand
TGGACAGCAACCGGAAAAGCGTCTCAGCTGTTGGAACCCGAAAGCAGAAGATCAGCGATTTTTCTCCTTGATCCCACCGGCGCAATACTTCGGCAACTACAGTTTCGACTTTCGGGTGTTCTGCATCGCGCGGGTTGTCCTCGTGTCCATGTCCGGTAATTTTCTTGAGGATATTGAGCAGACCGCTTTGCCCGGATTGCAGCGCCGCTTCCACTGCCTTAGATCCTTCGCGGCTCTGCCAGAGTGTCGTATAACAACCAGTAAGGTCTACTCCCAGTGTCGTGCGATGTCGTCCACGGGTTAATTCTGCAACCACCTTCATCAGCAGGTACTGTGCAAGTTCCCCATGCGGAGGCATTGGTCGGCCTGGCGCAAGGTGTAACTGACTCCGGTCGGGACGGGGTGCATGGCCATTGGCGTTAGGGGGGTATTCTCTGCCAACCCAGTAACGCCGATGCTCGGTGTGTCTGCGGTGCCGGACGATCAGGGGAGCCATTATTTGATGAAGACACTGGTTGGCATCGAGGAGTTGGAGGGATCGTGCAAAAAAGGGTCGCAGCGCCCCCGGCAAGTTCTGCAAAGCCTGCTGGCGTGCTTGGCCTGATGCAACGCGCAGCCCAGTCCAGTGCTTCTCGATCTCTTGTGTGCGTGGGTCTTCCTCGGCAGGTAATTGACCCGGCATAGCCGTGAACCTTGGGTCTAGGCGGGCAATTTGCTCGGCCAGAGAGCCCCATTCTCGGGAAAAGGCACGTCCCGCTTCCTCTGACCCATTCATGGCTTCCGCGAGGCGGCATCGCCGCTCTCGGAGCGATTCGACATGATCAGCACCAATCGCAGGTTCCATGCTGTCTGCGGTTGCCAGGACTTCCAGCAATTCGTCCCGATGAAGTTGGAATGGCGTCGCGGTCAATAGCAGCAGTCGGCGAGCCAGTGGTGCGATATACCTGCGGAACGCCTGACAATCCTGTCGCTGCGAATGACGCCAGTGGTGCGCTTCGTCGGCAATTACGAGAGGCAGGTCCAGCTTCATGTTCTTCAACAGTATCGGAATCAGCTCCCGGTAGAGGCCTACAAGCCGATCTTTGAATCCGTTGAAATACCACTCAGCATAGCCTTTTCGGTCAGCGACCCACTTGCAATAAGGCAACAAGCCACGCGGTTCGGGCACTCCCTGGCGCACACGTTCGCCGCAATCGTTGAAGAATGCGCCGCCGTCAGGAAAGAGCGCGTATTGGTCTAATGCCTCTGCCACCTCGGCGTACTTAAATGGTATCTGCTCGTAGGTGTTCTGAAGCGATTGATCCCAGCCCATCCTCTCGGCCTGGGAGGAAGACAGATAAGATTCATGCTCCCGGAAGTTCCAAAGCTCGACTTCGTAGTCACCCTTGCCCACGCGGCGGGCCAGTCCATCCCAGTTGGAGAACCCACGGACCTCAGCGGCACGGCGAACGATGTGATATCGTTCTTCCATGTTGATTTTGTTGCCCCACCAGCGGAACAGGCAGGCGGCGAGAAACCGTAGTCGTTCGCCAGAATCGCGCATACGACGCGTAAAGATGTTGCCCTGGCAGACGATCACGCATGGAGGTCTGCTTGGGTCGCGCCGCCGATCATTCGCTCGCCAGAGACTCTCGATAAGGTCCTCCGGCGTTTTGCATACACGGGAGTGGAACCAGCGAGTTTTGTCCACGTCTCGCGAACAGCGGGTGCGGAGGGCTTCCACTTCCCGGTGCCATTTCTCGGTTAAGGCATGGTTCCCGGCCGGGGTGACGACTACGACCGCACGATAACATTTCTTCAAATCTAGTGGCTGCTCGTCGGTCGGCTTGTTCCGCAAGGTGTCCAGGACCGCGTATGCAGTTGCCAAAGCGACAAACGTTTTACCCATGCCGACCTCATCGGCCAATAGCTGAATCTCGCAGCGTAGCTCCTGGGGCCCAAAAAAGGCATTCACAATCTTGTTCACCGAAGCTGGTTGACGCCGAGGGTCTTCCTCCGACATTCGCTTTTTGTCGCGTGCGAGGTCTATAACTGTGTCGAGTTGAGGCATCATCAGAGAGCACCCCCTACGCGGGAGGCTGCGGCTTCAACAGTCGCGCCGTTGGTGACAAGCTGTGTCCACTGCTTGGCGACAGGAGTGGGCAGCGATGCTGCAACGAAGCGAGAAAAGTCCCGGTCACAGCACGTCTGACGGAAATCGGCTCGCTCCGCAGCGCTTGCCGCAAGGGCCAGCAAATGCGAAATCCCACGCGCACGCACTTCTTCCAATGCCTGTATCTCTTGAACTGGCAGTCCGTCCTGCGGCATCGGTTGCAGCCCTGCAACGACCTGAATCAGTTCGACAAACTGAAAGGCTGTGGCGGTTGGCGAGCGCCGTCCAGCACGTAATGACTGGAGCACCTGTTCAGCGAGGCTTACCGGGCTGAAATCACCAACAAGTGCCTGCTCGAATGCGCGGGGTGACCGCATGGACTGTCGGAGTGTTTCGGTAAGACCAAACAGGCTTTCCACAAAGTCGCGGAGGAGGTAGCTCTGAAGTTGCCGCAGGCGCTCGGCCTCCTTGGGCGTGGGTGCCAATGTGCCCGTCAGGGCTTGTGCTGCCCGTCGCTCCAATAGCTCGATCAGGTCTTCCTCGCTAATCCGGCCGTGGAAATAAGCAAGGAGTTGCTGCTCGTCCGGGCGTGCGCCCAGCACGCTGGGAAGCGCTGCTTTGCTGCGTTCGTCAATATTGACGGGGAAGCGAACCGAGGCGGATGGCTCTCCCCACGTTACCTGTACCATACGACTGGTCAGTATGCGGCGAATAGCTTGGGCATCGGCCGGAGTTATGATAGGAACGCCATCCTCTGCCACGCTTGCTTTGAGGCATATGAGGGGAGTCGAAGGTAAATCGCTGCGTTCCTGGACTGGCGAAATAGAGAACGCTGGATGTTGGCCGGGGCGTAAAATTGCGCGAACGGAACCTACCGGGTCGGGTCCATTCTCCCAGTGGGCTACTACCTCTATGCGGGCGATGAAGTCAGGCCACGGCGAGCTATCGTCCTCCTCAGCAGCGGCCTCCTGGAATTGACTCTCTTGGAAAGAGGCAAGATCGACGATGCCTTCCTCAGCGAGCGGACGCATCCAGACCTCGGGGTCCACCTCCGTTGCCGGTACCGTAATGAGGACGCACGCCTCGATGTTCGCGGTCTCCGGCCGGGCACCCACCCCAAGCCCCTTGCGTGTGACGTTCGCTGAACCGATCAGCATGACGGCGGTAGTCGGGCCACGTAGTAGCACCCATTTCGCGTGCAGTTCACGGTGATCCTCAGCCATGCCCTCTGGAATTTCCTCACGCAGGGCCTCAAGCCGCGCTGCGGCAATATAGCCGTTGCGAACGGGGAAACCGCCTTCGTATAGCTTCCGGGCGAGCTGGAATGGAAACTTCGGACGGGCTTTTTCACCCGGCGAGTCCGCACAAGTCATGATCTGCAACCTGGCGTTCTCCAAGTGTGCGCCCCGCGCATCAAGACCACGGGCAATTGCCTCGAAGGGGGTTTCCCCGCCCGTGCTGTCCGGCCAAAACGGCGAGCATATGCACCAATCCAGGAGTTCCTCGCCTTCCGGCCAGGCTTCGACGAGTGCTTGCCATAAGGGCTTCGGACCACCCCCGAAAACCACTTCCATTTCGCGGCCGCTGGTGAACGTCGTAGGCAAGGCCCAACCTTGCGCTTGGCGAATCGCCGCATCAAATGCCTTCTGCATTGGCACGCTAATCGACGTGCCGAGAATCGCAGACCATCGATCCAGTGCAGTCCGAAGCACGGCGAGGGGGAGCGGCCCACCGTCTCTGAGGTCGAGGACGACCGCGATTTCCCTCTGTCGCCGATAGCCTTCATGCGTGAGATTGGCCGAAGCAATGATGAGTCGGATCAACCTCTTGCGGTGGATTAGCACTATCTTGGCATGGTTGGTCCGATGGCCGATTGGAAGGATGTCAATTTGTAAACTTGGCCTGCCGCCATCAGCGATCGCATGCGCGTCGGCGACCAAGGCTGAGTAGACCTCTTTCAGCTTTCGCTCCATTGCCACGGGGACGGCGTAGCCACGGTCACGCACTCCGCCGAGTCCGAGAACCGTCGGGAGAAAGTCCTGCTCAAAGAAGTTGGGTTGGTCAAGCGAAAGACCGTATGTGGAGCAAATCAACGAAACGAGCGGGCCATCTGCGTCCATAGGCCGGACGGCGTCGATGAGAGGAGTCGCGATCTTTTTGTTTATTTTTGCCATCGATCCAGCCTCTTCACTTAATGTCACATGCACGGATGAAGGCAAAGGCACTGTTCGTGCGATACGGGTGACGGCCCGCGTCCTTCCATGTCGCTGGTCGTTGTGATACCGGCAGTTGGTGGCGCTGGGCCGTCAATCGCACTCTGTCCCCACCGTCTGCTAAGCGGGTCCAGGCGGCTTTTGGCAAGCCTTTATCGAATTTGCCAGATTGCACCTGAGAGTGTCGCCGAACGATGAGCCGCATTAACTCTGCGGCGTCAGTCGCCGGATGGAGCACTTCGTTGGCAAGTGCCAGTATTCCCGACTCTCGCAAAACAGCGTCAACTTCCGCTGTCGTGGTTGCATTGTCCTCGCGGGCTGTTTGCAGGTTCCACTGCAAACTGGCAGCGCCCTTGAGGATCGCCTGCCGGGCTTCCTGCATCGGCTCCGTGCGCGCAAGATCGGAAAGACTGACTTCAATGTCATCAGTAGCAGCGCCGCGAATTCGCTCGAAGATGAAAATGGCGCTCTGGTAAAACTGCTCAAATGGTTCAAGAATGTGAAGTGTCGCGCCGATCTGCGTTAAACACGCCGCCGGTACCTTGAGTTCGTCAAATGTTCCGCTGCGAAGTCCATCGGCTATACGACGAAGCAACTCTGCTTCCTCATAGCCAGGTTGTGGATTCACTTTCTTGAGCATTCGTAACGCCGCCCATCGAACATGGTCGGAGTGGTCGGCTTCCTCGCCGCCACGGAGTGCCTCCCCAAGTGTGGCTCCCTCGCGAGCCGTGAATGCTCCGATGTGGGCGTGGCCTCCCCATTCCCGGAGAGCTTCCAGAGATAACCGAGAGTCTTCGTCGTGAATTGCGGTCCCGGGCGGGGGTAGAGGGAATTCATCGGCAAGCGCTTCGCCTAGTGGCCGCAAGGTAAAGCTCTGCATCGATGCAAGGTGGCACTCCTCCATAAAGGTAGAATAGATGCCGATGCCGCCATAGCGGACTTGGTTGGATAGTAGGTTAAAAGAGCCGGTTTTTATGTATTTGTCTCGCCCCGAGAGCGTCTCCATCTGCCGATTGACGTAACGGATTCCCCGCAGTCCTGTCACCGCCGCTGAACCGATAGCGATATCCTGGGCGGCAAGCCCGCATGCCAGCGCCCAAGCGCGTTCAAAGGACTTGACCAGCTTTAGGCGTTCTTGCCGTGACTTGGAGGAAGCCATCTCTGACTCAGGACGATGGTGGGCCTGCACTGACTTCAAGGCCGCGCATAGCATCGAGACATAACGCGGAACCGTCGTAACCGTGGTAAAGCTGGGAAGAAACCGGTCGGCAAGAGCCAAGTAGCCGCGAGCGAAGCCGAGCGGATCAAGGCTGCCGCTGGCGAGGTCAAGCGGATCGTATGTGGTCCAGAAGATCTGGAGAGGCTGCTCGATCAGAAGACTTGCGCTTGATGTGGCTGGCATAGCGTCGGATCACCGATTTCCGGTTTCCCTCATTAACCCAGCGAGGGTCATGGTTTCTGCGACCACATCATGTGGGATCAGCACATACTTCCACGGCTTACCGCTGTTTTGCTTTGCGTAGGCGGAGGCGTGCTCGCACCATTTTACAGCGGCTTCGCACTTGGCCTGAACAACCGGATCGCTGAGTTCTGATGCTGCCTTTGTCTCGATCATTAGCGATTCGGGGCCACCCTCTTTTCACCATTTCTGAACGGTGGGTGGCCCCTTACGAACTACGTGTCCTGAACGGACGGGAGGAGGGGATGTACGCCGAGAATCCGTAGCTCATTCAACGGCTCCGCCATGCCAGCTCTCCTTATTCCAATGCGGGTTGGCCCTTGACCAAGGAGTCATAGCCTACCAGAAAGGCAGTTCAACCGGCAATCAGCAAGTCGGGACGACAGGATTTGAACCTGCGACCTCTTGACCCCCAGTCAAGCGCGCTAGCCAAGCTGCGCCACGTCCCGATAATTCTGGCCGTTCAGGAATCGCGGTGATTCCCTTGGGCCCGGGCAGCCGGGCCTGTGCGGCCGTGCGGCCGGTGGCAAAACCTGTCGTATGCCCGCAACCGGTGGTTTTCCCTGGGGAAGGGAACCGGTTGCGGCGAGGAGGTCGAGCCGTTGGGCCGAAACCTGTTATCGCAGTGTTCCACCCGAAATTCAAGTGTACGGGGGGCGGATTGGTTGGCCGGGGCGAGTG
>JAJXXG010001318.1 GCA_021781255.1 Acidobacteriota bacterium | reverse complement strand
GCCGAGGCCCTCGCGGTGTCCATTGCCCGTTTGCTTCACGCCGCCGAAGGGCAGGTGCACCTCCGCGCCGATGGTGGGCGCGTTGATGTAGGTGATGCCCGCCTCCAGATCGCGAATCGCAGCAAAGGCGCGGTTCACGTCCTTGGTGTAGAGAGCCGTGGACAGGCCGTAGTCGATGGAGTTGGCAATCTCAATGGCCTGCTCGAATGTGTCGAACTCGATGAGGCTCACGACCGGCCCGAAGACTTCTTCGCGCGCGATGCGCATGGTGGGCGCGACGCCGCCCAGCACGGTGGGCTCAAAGAAGGTGCCTTTGCTGTAGTCGCCGTCTGTGAGCGGATGACCGCCGGCAAGTAACTTGGCGCCTTCCGCCAGGGCGATCTCAACATACTTCTTCGACGTTTCAATCTGCCCGGCATTCACCTGCGGACCCACCTCGACCGACTCATCGAGACCGCTGCCGACCTTGAGCGCTTTGGCGCGCGCGACAAACTTCGCGGTGAACTCCGCGGCGATGCCCTTCTGCAGCAGGATGCGGCTGGTGGCCGTGCAGCGCTGGCCGGTGGTGCCAAAGGAGCCCCAGAGCGCGCCGTCGAGGGCCAGCTCAAGGTTGGCGTCGTTCATCACAATCTGCGCGTTCTTGCCGCCCATTTCAAGCGAAACAGGCTTGAAGGTGGCGGCGGCGCGCTGGCCGACAAACGAGCCCACTTCGCTGGAGCCGGTAAAGCTGATGGCGCGCACGTCGGGGTGCTCGATGAGCGGCGTGCCGGTGGCGCCGCCGCTTCCGCTCACAATGTTGACCACGCCCGGCGGCAGGCCCGCATCGATGAGCGCCTGCACCAGGTTGTAGGTGGAAAGCGGCGTGTCCGTAGCCGGCTTGATGACGCAGGTGTTGCCGGAAACCAGCGCCGGGAACAGCTTCCAGCTTGGGATGGCCATGGGGAAGTTCCACGGCGTGATCAGGCCCACGACGCCCACGGGCATGCGCACGCTCATGGCGAACTTGTTCTGCAACTCGCTGGGCGTGGTTACGCCGAAAAGGCGGCGGCCCTCGCCGGCCACGTAAAACGCCTCGTCGATGGCCTCCTGCACGTCGCCGCGGGTTTCCGCCAGAACCTTGCCCATTTCGCGGGTCATGTCGCGGGCGTACTGCTCCTTGCGCTCCTGGAGGATGAGTCCGGCGCGCATCAGCACCTCAGCCCGCTTGGGCGCGGGAACGAGTCTCCATGTGGCGTAAGCCTTTTTCGCTGCCGCCACGGCCAGGTTTACGTCCTCTGCGTGCGAGGAGGGAAACGCGCCGACGATGTCCGCGTGGTCTGCCGGGTTCAGGTTCAGGATGGTTTTGCCGCTCTTGGCCGGCAGCCATTCGCCGCCAATCAGATTGTGGTATGTGGGATAAGTCATGGAGTCCTCGAATGAATACAAGGCCCGTGCGGTGCACCGGTTGCGGCGCCCGCGGGCAACCCTATGAGTTTATCGCACCGGGGGCTTGCCGCACCGGCCTGCAAAAGTTCGGAGCGCGAAGAACATCTCCGCGGGCGGTTGCGGCCCGCTGGCCGTACAATGATGAATGAGGTAGATTCGATTTTCCCATGACATCGAACGGTTATCCATCGCGCTCCTCGCGGTCGCACGGCCTGCGCTCACTCTTCAGCATGTTTTCAAGCGATCTGGCGATTGATCTGGGCACCGCCAACACACTGGTCTACGCGGCCGGCAAAGGCATTGTTGTCAACGAGCCCTCCATAGTAGCCATCAACAAGAACACCGGCGAGGTGGAAGCCGTGGGCAAGGAGGCCAAGGAGATGCTGGGGCGCACGCCCGGCAACATCGTGGCCATCAAGCCTATGAAGGACGGCGTGATTGCCGACTTCAAAGTGACCGAGAAGATGCTCAACTACTTCATCCAGAAGGCGCACAACCGCAAGATGCTGGTGCATCCGCGCATTGTGATCGGCGTGCCCTCTGAGATTACGCAGGTTGAGAAGCGCGCCGTGGAGGACTCGGCCTATCGCGCCAAGGCCAGCGAGGTCTACCTGGTGGAGCAGGCCATGGTGGCCGCCATCGGCGCGGGCCTGCCGATCCAGGAGCCGGGCGGCAACATGGTAGTGGACATCGGCGGCGGCACCACGGATATCGCCGTCATCTCGCTGTCGGGCATTGTCTACTCGCGCTCGGTGCGCATGGCCGGCAACCAGATGGACGAGGCCATTACCAACTACCTCAAGCGCAAGTACAACCTGCTGATCGGCGAGCGCACCGCGGAGCAGATCAAGATTGAAATCGGGTCCGCTTATCCGCTGGACAAGCCTCTGACCATGGAGATCAAGGGACGCAACCTGATTGAGGGCGTGCCCAAGACCATCAGCATCGACGACAGCGAAATCCGCGAGTCGCTGGGCGAGTGCATCGCCGTCATCATGAACGCGATTCGCGTGGCGCTGGAACGCACGCCGCCGGAGCTTTCGGCCGACATCAGCGACCGCGGCATCGTGCTGACAGGCGGCGGCGCGCTCATCAAGAATCTGGACAAGCGCATCCGCGAGGAAACCGGCCTGCCCGTGTCCGTGGCCGACGATCCGCTGGCCAGCGTGGTGCTGGGCACGGGCAAGATGCTCTCCGACTTCCGGCTGCTGCGCAAAATCAAGATTGACTAGACAGGGATCAGGGGTCAGAGATCAGGGGTCAGGTGTAAGCAAACTGTGGCGGCTTCCGCGCTGAACTGTTCGCTGTTAGCTGTTCAACTGATCCCTGATCCCTGATCCCTGACCTTCATCGTCATGGAAACATTCTTCGTCCGCTACCGGAATCTCGTAGTGCTGCTGGCTCTGCTGGTGGCGCAAATCCTCGGTCTGGCCATGCAGGTGCATCGGACCGAAAGCGGACGCATGAGTTTTGACCGCCGCGATGCGGGGGGCGTGCGGCTCATCCGGCTGTGGGCCAATGCGCTGGTTTCGCCGCCGGAGCGGCTGATACACGCCACCAGCCAGGGTGTGGGCGGCCTGTGGCAGAGCTACGTGGACCTGCGCCACGTGCGCCAGCAGAACCAGGACCTGGAGAAGACCATCGACCGGCTGCGCCTGGAGCAGGCGGCGCTGCTGGAGGATGCGCGCCAGGGCCAGCGCCTGCAGGGCCTCGTCAATTTCCAGGAGAAGTACATCTACAAGACGATACCTGCACAGGTCATCGGGACCAGCGGCAGCATGCATTCGCGCGTCTTCTATCTCGACAAGGGAGCGGCTGAGGGCCTGAGGCGCGACATGGCGGTCATCACGCCGGACGGCATCGTGGGCAAAGTGCGCGAGGTGTTTCCGCACTCGGCGCAGGTGCTGCTTATCAACGACCAGACCAGCGGCGCGGGCGTGATTCTGGAGACGACCCGCACCCGCGGCATCCTGCGCGGCAACTCCGCGGGCCAGCCGCAGATTGTCGGCATCATGGCCGACAATCGCATCAAGCCGGGAGAAAAGGTGCTGACCGCCGGCGGCGACGAGGTGTTTCCGCGCGGGCTGCCCGTGGGCGTGGTGGAGAAGGTGATTCCCGACCCGGAGCGCGATTCCTTCATCCAGGCAGTGGTCAAGCCGGCCGCGCACCTGAACCAGCTCGATGAGGTTCTGGTCATCACCTCCACTGAGGCGCGCTTCCCGCCCGACCAGCAGCAGGACATGGCCACCAGCGAGACACTCAAGGGTGCGGAAGCCGAGGCCGAGAATGCCCAGAAGAAGGCGTCGGAGATCATGGCTGAACGGCTGCCTGGGCTGATGGAGCCCAACCTGCCCGCCGACCAGCAGCCGCTCAACGACAGCACTCCGCCAACCCCGGTGGCGCATACGCCGCTGCCGCTGCATCCTGACCGCTTTACGCCGGGAGCCGCTCCGGGCACCGAATCTGACCCGCAGGCGGGCGCAGCAGGAGAGAGCCAGCCCGCCGCCACACCCGCAAAACCGCAGACGAGCGTGCCGCGGAGGAATCCGTGAGCATGTCTGTACTGACGGCAAACACCCGTCGCGCCGTGGAGGTTCACCGCTACCCGGTGCTCGCTTATGCGCTGGTGCCGCTGGTGGCGCTGGTGCTGCAGGCTTGGCTGCCGCGCGTGCTGGGCAACCATGTGTGGTTCGATCTGCCGCTGGTCGTCACGGTTTACTTTGCCCTGAGCCGCCGAAGCCCCATTGAGGGAACCCTGATGGGCGGCGCGCTGGGCATCTTTGAAGACGCTCTGACACAGCACGCAATCGGCATCAACGGCATCGCCAAGACCGTGGTTGGCTTTCTGGCGGCGTCGGTTGGCGTCCGCATCGATGTGGAGAACTACACGATCCGGCTGCTGCTCACCTTTCTGCTCTCGCTGATGTCGAGCGCGATCTTTGTATTCATCTATCGCATCCTGCTGGGGCTCACCCTGGACTGGAGCTGGATTGGCGAGTTACTCAAGGCGCTTGGCAACTCGGTGATTGCGCTGATGGCATTTCCCCTGCTGGACCGGCTCAAGGTCAAGGACTAGGCCAGCGGGCTTTACCCTTTTTCCTTGTCCCGGCCGGGCTGGGTCCTGACCAGGCTGGCCGGCATGCAGGCGGCAAGGCTTTGATCCAATAACGCGGTATTCTGAAGATGTAGGCAGATGGTTTTTGACAAGGTCACACGAGGCGAAAAGCTCTCCAGCGTCAAGCTGACGGCGGTGCAATACGGCATCCTGCTGATGATGCTGGCGCTGGCTGCGGGACTGTGGCGGCTTCAGGTGCTGGGCGCTGACAACTTCCGCGTGCTGGCCGAGCAGAACCGCATTCGCAAGGTGCCCATACTGGCCGGGCGCGGCAAACTCTTCGACCGCGAGAACCGGCTGATCGTGGACAATTACCCCTCCATCTCCTGCTTTCTGGTGCGCGAGCAGAGCCATAGCGTGGATGCCGACTTGCCTCTGATCGCCCGCGGGCTGCATCTTGACCTGGACCAGTTGCGCGCGACCCTGCACCGTTATCGCACCGCGCCGGGCTATCAGCCCATCCCCATCAAGCAGGATGTGACCGCCGACGAGCAGGCGTTTATCGAGGCGCACCGCAACGAGCTGCCCGAGCTGGAAACCATCGACGAGGAGCGCAGGCTCTATCCCCGCGACGGGTATGCGGCGCACCTGATCGGCTATGTGGGCGAGGTGAGCGAGGAGATGCTCAACAATCCGCGCTATGCGGCCTACGAACCCGGTGACGTGGTGGGCAAGGCCGGCGTGGAGGAGACCTACGACCAGTTGCTGCGCGGCCAGGACGGCTCCCGCGATGTGATTGTGGACAGCCGCGGGCGCGAGGTGGGCTACCTGCGCACCCAGCACGCGATTCCCGGCCAGGACCTGCGCCTGACCATCGACAACGACCTGCAGCGCGCCGCCGAGCTGGCCATGGGCGACCGCGACGGTGCCATCGTGGCCATGGACCCGCGCAATGGCGAGATTCTGGCCATGGTCTCGCGGCCCAGCTTTGACCCCAACGCATTCGCCGTGCGCATCGGCCGCTCCGACTGGAACAAGCTCCTGGCCGACCCGTCGCATCCGCTGATGAACAAGGCCATCCAGGCGCAGCTTGCGCCGGGGTCCACCTTCAAGATCCTCATGTCCGTGGCGGGCCTGCAGGAAGGGCTGGCGCAGGATCTGCACGTCTACTGCAACGGCGGAGCCAACTTCTACGGCCACTACTACCATTGCGACGCGAAGCACGGGGCAGTGGACATTCACAACGCCATCCCCTACTCCTGCGACACGTTTTATTACACCCTGGCCGACAAGCTGGGGATTGACCGCATCTCCTCCTACGCCACGCGCTTTGGTTATGGCCAGAAGACGGGCATCGACCTGCCCGGCGAGCAGGCGGGACTCATGCCCTCCGCGCAGTGGGTGATGAAGTATTACCACCGCAGGTGGTATGCGGGCGAAACCATCTCCGTCGGCATCGGCCAGGGCGCCGTTGAGGCCACGCCGCTGCAACTGGCGCGCATTATCGGCGGCATCGCCTCCGATGGCCACATGGTCCGGCCCCACGTCGTCGTCCCCGATCAATTGCCGGCCGACTTCCGCCACGCGCTTCAGGACACCTATCCCGGCTCCGGCAACGCGTACATTCCCATCAACCCCCAGGACTGGGTCACGATTACCGACGGCATGGCGCAGGTGACAGAGCCGGGGGCGTTCCACACCGCGGGCTCCGCGCACCTGGATGGCATCGACCTGGCCGGGAAGACGGGAACCGCCCAGGTGGTGGGCCACGACACCCTGAGCCGCATGGCCAAGACCCGGTCGACATTCCCCAACGCCTGGTTTGTGGGCGTCACGCCGCGCCGCAACCCCGAGCTGGTGGTGGCGGTGCTGTGGCAGAACGGCGAGTTCAGCTACTACCCCGCGCGCATCGGCGCCAAGGTGGTGGCGGCCTACGTGGAGAAGCAGCGCCGCCTGGCGCATAAC
>JAJXXG010000806.1:3214-6449 GCA_021781255.1 Acidobacteriota bacterium | reverse complement strand
ACTCCTGCCTGGTGATCAGTCCCCTTTTGTAGAGGTCGTTCAATTCTTTCAACCGAGCCTCTGGTGAGGTATTCGCCTGGGCTGCATTGGCGGGTGGAGGAGCGGGAGCAGCAGCCTGTACAGGCGCCGAATCTCTCTGCGCGGCGGGCGGAGGCAGAGGTTGCGTGTTGATGGGAAGGGGTGCCTGAATGGTTGCCATTCGAGCCTGATATTGCTTCACGGCTGCAAGTCCGGCTTGCGCTCGCTGGCAATCCGCAGAGGCCTGACCAGCTGCATCCGCTCCTTTAGAGTCCATAGCCGATGTAAACAAGGAATTGGCCTTGTCGTAGTCGCCCTGCAAGCAGTGAAGCAATCCGTCGTCATAATAGGCTCGCGCTAGCGTCTTATCCTTATGCTTGCCAGCCTTGCACTGTTCGAGGTTCGTGTCCATCAGGTGCAAAGCGCCACCGCGGTCACCATTCTTCTCAATTGCATAGGCCTGATTGAGACCGCAGTCCTTATCGTCATAGAACGTAAGTTCAACTCGATTCCCAGACGGGAAGAAAATTGCCTGTATTTGATTTTGTACGTCCAGCATGGCTTTGTCCTTCACCTCGTCGACCGGAGGAAATTCTGGCTGCCCCTGTTGCGATTGATTCTGCTGCTCCGGATGGCTCTGGAAGCCGTGCGAGCCGAGGATTTGACCAGTGGTCAAGTCGACTACGCGTACCGAACCCTCTAACGAATAGCGCGTTTTAGAGATGAAGGTGCGCACCACCGTGTTGTTGATGAAGTTGCGCTGGTCGTTAAACAAAGGCTGTTGTGACGAAGAGCAAGTGTTGACACTGACGATGATCAGCGCGCTTGGCCCTAGAATTCTGCCAAGTTGCGCCGCGCTATTTGGATCTTCGTAGCCACTCTGTCCAAATCGATTCTCAGACAAGATCTGGTTCAGAGCTTGGCGTTCGACCACATCCATTCCGCCTTGCTGGAAAATCGGAATGAGTTTGCTGTCAATCAAATCGTCTGCCTGGTTAGGGCATGTCCCTTCCGGATTTCCAAAGGCTACGCGCTTAACCGTCAGACCAAATTGCGGAGCACGGCTCACAATCAGAGGTACGGTTTTGGGTTGCTCCAGACTGAAGAATTGCGCGTTCGCAAGCGCGCCGGAGAGAGTGCAACAAACCACTACTGCCTGAATTGATCTCACGGTCGATCTCCATTCATTCTTTGCTGCGTTGCAGGTTGAACCAGGCATTACAACCTAGCTTGCTCATATCTCATCTTGGATTGATTCGCCGACATCATTTCCGGATTTCCCTTGATAACGCTCTCGTGAACAGCGATTCGGAGGGGGTGGAAATGGAAGGCACTTCACTCCGACGTTAAAGAGTTAGTCACACGTTTATTGACCAATGACCTCTCTAATCACGTTGTTGTGTAGATCGGCAAAATAGAGGTTGCCATCCAAATCAAGAGTTAAGCCAGTCGGAGTATTCACTTCGGCATTTGTCCCTAAACCGCCGTCACCGTAGTAGCCCGCTTGGCCGCTTCCCACGAGTGTCTGAATGTCTCCTGGCTGAATTGCAATTCCCATCACAGTGATGGGATTCTTTGTCGTGTTAACAGCTCGAATTCGCTCGTTGATTGAATCCGCGATGTAGACGACACCTTTCGAGTCAACCGCAACGCTCAGCGGCCCATTTAACTCCGCGGCTGTCGCCGGTCCGCCATCGCCTGAAAAGCCAGCCACACCATTACCGGCTATTGTGGTGATGATCCCTGTTGCAGCATTCACCTCCCTGACCCGATTGTTTTGATAATCTGCGATATAGATGTTTCCCGAGGTATCAACATCCGGACGGGATGGGAAATTGAGCTCTGCATTTGTAGCAATGCCTCCATCACCGGAGTAGCCTGGTACACCATCGCCAGCGACCGTCGCAATGTTGCCATTAGAGATTGAGACTTCTCGGATTCGATTGTTTTGTGCATCCCCGATGAAAAGGTTGCCGTTCGTGTCAAGCGCCACGCCGTCGGGGTAATTCAACTCCGCGCTTGTTGCAGGGCCACCATCGCCCGCAAACCCGGCAAGTCCATTGCCTGCCACGGTCGTGATTTCGTCGGTGAGTGCATCTACTCTTCGAATCCTTTGGTTGTTTGCGTCTGTAATATAGAGATTCACTGTGCTGTCGAACACTACATGAGTTGGCTGATTGAGTTCAGCCGTCACTCCTAATCCCCCATCGCCGTTGTAGCCAGCCACCCCAGTGCCCGCAATCGTCGAAATAGTGTGCGTGGTCGCATCTACCCTGCGGACAACGTTATTGGCCGAATCAGTGATGAACAAATTGCCACCACCATCAAATGCAAGACCAGACGGGTGATAGAGTGTTGCGGAAACAGAGGGGCCGCCGTCTCCGGAATATCCGGCGGTTCCATCGCCTGCGACAGTTGTGATCGTCCCTGGAACTGCAAGCACAATTTGCACATTGGTGCCCGCTGTCGCAGAGGGATCTCCAGCGCTGGTTGCGGTCACAGAGACATATGCTCGTGTAGGGAGTGATTGCGGGGCTGTGTAGAGCCCGCTCGCTGTGATCGTTCCATATAATCCGGATCCACCTTGAACCCCATTGACTGACCAGTTGACGCCAGAAGCTGCGTCAGGTCCGTTCACTACTGCCGAGAACTGGATATTGTTCCCAAGAGGCAGAATCGGGCTTTGGGGGCTAACGACTACTGTAGTACCAGTCGATCCACTGCCAGAACTAAGAAGCTGATAGTCATCACACATTAAGCCAACAACGTCACCGAGACCGAGATCGGGTTGAAGTCCAGCAGCGATAATGTCCATTCCTGTCTGGGCAGCGGGACTAATAGAATACTGTTGCGGGAACAATGACATTACAAATGAAACGCACCCCGGTAGGGTCTCGATCAGTCCACCGGCGCAAACTAGCGCCCCAACTCCAGTAAGGCAAGTGCCAATCGACAGTACAGTCCCTCCGCAGGATAATGCGCCCGAAATGGCGCCGGTCGCTGCACAGACTCCATTTACTAAGTTCGGAAGCTTGAATGAGATTCCGAGACCGTTGTATGTGGATTGGCAAGTACTTGGAAGAGTTGAGGAAAGTGCAACGTTTGTGTAGCACGAATTTGCCAGAGAAAACGGATTCGAAGACCCGATCGGGCCGCTTGCCCCAAAGACAAAAGGTTGAATTGAAGGTGCCGTCGAAGTCTGGGCAACTCCTGGGAG
>JAJXXG010000806.1:0-3204 GCA_021781255.1 Acidobacteriota bacterium | reverse complement strand
TTTTTTGCGCGCTCAGAATTCTTTGAATTGCTGGGTTGAATATAGTGGGCTCAAAAGCGATATTGATCGCTGCCAGCTGATTGCCAATCTCTGCGCTGACCTCGACAGCTTCTCCTGAATATGTACTTGGAGGCGTGATTGAGGATACCAATTCTCCATTGCTATCCGTTGTGCCACTACTGGTGCTTAGCGAGCCCTCGGTTGAGGTCAGCGTAACTGTCTGTCCCAAAGCAGGGCTTCCATTACTATCGGATGCTGCTACGATTAACTCCCACGGCCCATTGCCAGGACCTCCATTCGCCGGAGTAGCCATAATGACAAGGGAGCCAAGCACCGCTGCCGAAGAAGTGATTGCTACTGTCGTTTTTCCTAATTTCGTTGAATCTTGAGTCGACGTTGCCGTTACTGTCGCAGTTCCAGACGCAGGCGCAATCGAGGGTGCAGTGTAAAGGCCAGAGGAGGAAATCGTTCCACTGTCAGCCGACCAGGAGACCGCCGAGTTGTAACTGCCAGTCCCAGTGACGGATGCTGCACATTGGCTGGATTGATTGACCTGCACGGTCGTCGGGCTGCAAGTCACAGACACGGAGGTGATAGTTGATGCTGGGGTTACTGTCACCGTCGCACTGCCAGATTTAGTGGCATCTTGGGATGACGTGGCAGTGATGCTGGCAGTCCCCGCCGCCGAAGGGGAAAAAACGCCAGCCGAAGTGATTGAGCCATCCGTTGCTGCCCAAGTAACTGCCGAACTATAGCTTCCAGTTCCAGTCACAAGAGCGGAGCATTGACTCGTCTGTCCCGTTTGGATGCTTGTTGACGTGCAAGTAACGGTGACTGACGAGATCGTCGGAGGCTGCTGCTGTCCACCGCCGCTTGAGTTTCCGCCTCCGCTGCAACCGGAAAGCGCAAACGAGCCGCCCAGCAAGCATGCGAGCACGATCTCTGCTGGAATACGCACTGAGGACTTTCTTTCAACGATCCTACGGCAACTTGTTTCTACGTGCATAAGCATCCCCTTTGGACTCGCAACGAACGATTACAGGGGAGGGGCAGCGAGTTTTCCAAGCTAACACGGTCAAACTGAATGTTTTCATTGCTCAGCAAACGGCAAAGTGCTATGCTTACGCAAATGTTTAGAACCGTCAGAAGGCGACATTTACTGACATTGCCTTAGTTTTGAAGCGCATCCTCCTGTCATCAGCGTCAGCCACTGGCGTCATAGGTCGGGACCATGGCAGAAGGTCGCGTTGTCACAGATCGCCTCGATTCCTGGAAAGAAATAGCTGCCTACATCGGGAAGACGGAGCGCACCGTCATGCGCTGGGAACAGACCAGAGGCTTCCCCGTGCATCGCGTCCCGGGCGGCCAGCGCCAGGCGGTCTATGCCTGGAGGCATGAGATTGATGCGTGGCTTGACCACGGCGACGGCAGCATGAATGGCACGGAAGAGCCAGTGCCACCTTCACTTGCAGATCCTGCGGAGGTCCACCCGGCGCAGCCGTTTCCTCGGAATTCATTGCGGCCTCGGTCGATGCGAGCGGTTTGGGTGGCAGCTGCGATTGCTGTCGGTGCAGTTTTAGCCACGACGGGATTTGCGGTTCACGCCCTCACATCCCCCCCTCGCATCGTGGTCTCTGCTCTGACATCACTGACTGACGATAATTCGCTGAAGGATGGCATCGTCACGGATGGCGTACACGCCTATTTTGGCGCCATTCGAGACGGAGAAACGCTTCTGTCCGCTGTCCCCGTTTCCGGCGGCCCCATCCGCTCGATCGCGACACCTTTTGTTCATGCCAGCCCTGAGGCTCTTTCTTCCGACGGCAAGAACTTTCTTGTTCTCGTCGGGAATGGAATGGAAGAGGAACGGCAGCTTTGGATCGTGCCCGTCAACGGAGAAAGTCCGCGAAGAGTCGGCACTTTTGTCTGTCATGCGGCTGGATGGTCTTCTCGCGGCGATCGCATCGCCTTTGCCTATGGAAATTCGATCTTCTTCACTTCCCCCTCAGGAGCCCCGCCGCATCTGGTCCACACCTTCGCAGATTCCGTGCAGCGACTCTGGTGGTTGTCGGACGGAAATACCCTCCGATTGGCTTTGGGTTCGAGTGGGGCTGGGCCATTCTCGCTTTGGGATATGGCTCTCGCCGGTAATGATTCCTCAACCGTTCAGTCGCTTTTCCCTCTCCAAACGCCAGCGATTCCCAACAGCCATGGTATCGCGATGGACGGAACTGGCTCATTGGCGTTTGTACTCCACGGTGATTCCCATGAGGGCAGCATCTGGGTGATGCGACGCAAGTGGAGCCTTACGGGAGCGGACTATTCCGGGGCCAAGCTCATGGATTTGCCTGGCCCTTGCTCCCAGATTGCGATCAATCCTACCCATCATCAGATCCTGGTCACTTGCCGCACCTCGCTCAGCAGCGACCTTGAGCGTTATGACCCGACGACCAAAAGCTTTACACCGTTTCTGCCCGGGATCGCGGCGCAGGACGTAGATTTTTCGCCGGATCGCAAGTGGATAGCCTTTGTCGATCCTATGGACCAGAGCCTGTGGATCAGTCACCCGGATGGAAACGCGCGCAGGCAGCTGGTTCCACCGCAGCAGGAGATGGAGCTCCCGCGCTGGTCGCCCGATGGACAACAGATCGCCTTCATGGCAAGAACCAAAGAGAAGGCCTGGAGGATCTATTTGATCCGGCCCACGGGAGGCCCGATGGAGGAGGCTTCCTCAGGAACGGATGAGCAGGGTGCACCAACATGGTCACCGGACGGAAAATGGCTCGTCTACGGAACAGTCGATTGCCAGGAAGCGGGGACCTGCGCTATTCGACGCATTCATCTCAGCACCGGACAGGAAGTGCTCATCCCCGGTTCCGAGGGCCTGGGAACCGCACGGTGGTCCCCCGATGGTCGCTTCGTAGCTGCACTTTGCCCAGCTAAGCAGGAGGTGTGGCTCTACGATATCGCTGGAAACCAGTGGCAAAGGATAGGCGGCGGCGTGCGCGGTAACGATGTGACCTGGTCCCCTGACTCCCGGTACGTCTATGCCAGTGTGCCCACGGGCGATCATCCGGCAATTCTTCGCATTGCGATCAAGAACGACAAAGCAGAACCATTCGTCGATTTATCGTCGATGGTTCGAGTCCCTGGAGATACCTCAACATGGTTCACGCTGACCCCGGACCACGCGGTACTGCTGCT
>JAJXXG010001012.1 GCA_021781255.1 Acidobacteriota bacterium | reverse complement strand
CACTTCTCCCGACAGCCACGCGTCGCTGCGTCGTTGAATATCATCGGCCACGAAGCGGTGCAGGAAGACAAAGACCAGCATGGTGCCGCATGCAAAGGCAAGCGTGGCCCATAGCGAGATGCGCCACGCCGCGCTCCGCATGGCGGGCTTAGCGGTCTTTGAGGACATATCCCACACCCCGCAGCGTTCGTATGAGTGGTTGCTGGCCTCTGGCGTCTACCTTCCCGCGCAGCCGGTAGATGTGCACATCCACAACGTTCGTGTCCGGCTGGATGCGCATGCCCCATACCTTGTCCAGAATCATGGAGCGCGTCACTACGCGCCCGGCGTTTCTGCACAGATACTCCAGCAGGACAAACTCCTGCGGAGTCAGTTGCAGAATTTGTCCGGACCGTGTCGCTTCGCGGCGAAGCAGATCCAGTTCCAGGTCCAGTACGCGCAGGCGAGTCGCCTCATTGCCGGCAGGGCTATTGCGCTTGAGCAGGTTGCGCAGGCGAGCCAATAGCTCGGCCAGAGCAAATGGCTTCGTCAGATAGTCATCTCCACCGTGTTCAAGACCGCGGACGCGATCATCGACCGAGCGCCGCGCTGAAAGAATCAGCACCGGAGCTGTCACCCCTATCTGGCGCATCCGAAGAATCAAACTCATGCCATCGATATCGGGCAATCCGAGGTCAACAACAAGGATGTCGTAGGGTGTCTCCAGTGCGAGGCCTTCGGCCTTCTTGCCGTCAGAAGCCGCATCCACCTGGTATCCCGCTTCTGTCAGCGAATTCCGCAGAAAGGTCTGGATGTCGTGTTCGTCTTCTACAAGCAGAAGTCGCATGAAAGGATATTAGTGCATGCAGTGAAAGATTTTCCCCCATGTCGCCTCTTGAAGTGAAGGAATTGTTCGGGATACGCAAGTGGAGCGGAAAAAATGAACAATCTTTCACTTCCCTGTTGTGCGGCCGTCATCAAAGTCGCGACGCCATCTATGGATGCAACGCTGTCTGCGCCGGTGGCGGTCGCCGCGGTAGATGAACAAATTGTCATCTGGCCTCAGAATTTTCCATCGGCCGCGGTGCTCGCCAAACAGGTTTGGCCGCGTCTTACGCATACACGTCACGGCTCGCGCCGGCACGGCCATTAGACTGGATTCGGTCGCGAGGAAATCATTAGAAAACAAGAAGATAGCGAGGACATTGTGCCGGCGGACCCTGGCATAGACGAATCGAATGCTGCGCCTCTGGTAGAGGATTTTCGCTGCTCTCTGCCGCTGCCGGCGCATCTTGATCCCCATTTCGAGGCGGCTTTGCGCCACGTGCTTCAGAATCCCGGCAGCCTTGTGCGCCCTCGCCTGGTTCTGCAGGTGGCAACAGCCTACGGACTCGACACATCGCGCGCAAACAGCCTTGCCATTGCACTTGAGTACTTTCACACCGCTTCACTGATTTTTGATGATCTGCCATGCATGGACAATGCATCGCACCGCCGTGGCGCGCCATGCGTGCATCTGGCATTCGGCGAGACAGGCGCAATCCTTTCGGCCCTGGCCCTTATCAATCGCGCGTATGCGCTCACCTGGCAGGCCCTCCTGGGCGGCGCGGACGAAAGCCGGTTGCGGGTGATGGCATATATTGAGCAGCGCCTGGGCGTCGAGGGCCTTTTGAATGGGCAAAGTCTTGACCTGCATTACGCAACGCTGCCGCATGACCGAGAGACCACTGAGCGCATCGCCAGCGGCAAGACGGCCTCCCTTATCCGTCTCACGCTGGTTCTGCCAGCCATGCTCGCTGGCGCTTCGTCGCGCGAGATACAGCTTCTTGAGCGCATCGCAACCTGCTGGGGCCTCGGATATCAGATCGTGGACGACCTGAAGGACGTGCTGCAGTGCGTGGCTGAAACCGGCAAGTCGGTTGCTCGCGACATCCTGCTGGGCCGGCCCAACATCGCAGCGGCCATTGGCGTCCCCGGCGCCGTGGACCGGCTCAACAGGCTGATCCGCCTCGGCGATCTCACGTTGCGCCGCCTGCTTGTTGCCAGGCCCCCGCTGTCTTTCCTGGAAAAGCTCCGCAGCGACCTGCAGGATGAACTGATGCGCGTAACAGAGAATGCCTGCGAAATGAGCATGCGAGCGCAGGCATGATCTTTTTCAGGCTGATCCTCACCAATCTGCAGCGGCATCGCATCCGCACTTTCATCAGCATCGCCGGGATTGCGTTCAGCGTGGCTGCGATGCTTACCGTGGTCACCATCCTGCAGGGCGCCATCGGCATGTTCTCAGGCATCCTTTCGAGCGACAGCGAAATCATTGTTTTCGAACGCAATGTCTCTGACCTGTTCTTCAGCAATGTGCCGTCTTCAGTGGCCGCAGAGATTGGGCGCTGGCCGATCGTGGCGCACGCTGATCCGGTCCTGTTTGGCATTGTTTCCAGCGCGGACCATCCCATCATCACCTGCTTTGGCGTGACAGCGGAAGATGCCCGCATTCGCCAGGCCCAGTGGGTTACGGGAAATCGCGCAGACTTCGCCCAACATTCCGATGACATTGTTCTTGGCGCGCGCGCGGCGGACTTTCTGGGTGCCGCTGTTGGCAGCCACGTGCCCATCGGCCACGGAGTCTTTCATGTCATCGGCATCCTGAAGACACGCAATGGATTTGAGGATGGCGGCGTCTTTATGCCGATCGGCGCCGCGCAGATTTTTTTTCATAAAGATGGCTCATCGGTTGTCACCGTCAAATTGCGCAGCAAGGATGATGCCGCGGCCTTCAAAAGCCTGGTTCGGCTGAAGCATCCAAACCTCATTGCTCTCGAAGATGCGGAGTTCTCCCGCTCCTATTCGCAGTTCAAGATTCTCAAAGCCACCGCATGGGCCGTTGGCGGTTGCGGTCTGCTGCTCGGTGGTCTTGGTGTCGCCAATACGATGATCATGTCGGTCTTCACGCGCATCCGCGAGATCGCCATCCTGCGCGTCAGCGGCTTCTCCAACACGCAGATTGCCGCCATGATCTTCGGCGAGTCCGCTTTTGTTTCAATCCTCGGCGCATTGTCCGGACTCGCCTTCGGAACAGGAGCCTTGTTCGCATTGAAGCTCATCCCCGCGCTGGATGGTTATGTCGATGTTTCGATCCGGCCGCTTGTCATGCTGATCGTGATTCTGCTGGCATTCCTCACAGGCGTGGCAGGAGCGCTCTATCCGGCGCTGTATGCCATGCGCATCCGCGCGGTGGAGGCGCTTCGCTTCGAATGAGTCTATCGACCGCGCAAGTGAACAAACCTGGCCGCACTGCTCTTTGTGCCGAGGAGATATGGAAGAGCTACGACGAAGGCACGATCACCGTACTCAAAGGCGTCGGCTTTGAGGTGGCGGAAGGTGAGACCGTTGCGCTCTGTGGCCCGTCGGGCTGCGGCAAGAGCACGCTGCTCCATTTGTTTGGCGGCCTCGATGAGCCGGACCGCGGTCGCATCAGGGTGAATGGATCGGAGGTCAATCGCAGCCGCGATCTGCTGCGCCTGCTGCGCCACGAAGTCGGATTCGTCTTTCAACTTCACAACCTGATTCCCGACCTTACGCTCGAAGAGAACTGCCTCATCCCGGCAGTTGCCGCTGGAACCAGGCGCGGCGAAGCGCAGCAACGCCTGCGCCAGCTCGCGGATCGAACAGGTCTGAGCCATCGCCTCGGCCACCGCATTCAAAAGCTCTCCGGCGGCGAGCGTCAGCGAACAGCGCTCTGCAGGGCGCTGATGAACAGGCCGAAAATCCTGCTCGCGGATGAGCCCACTGGCTCCCTCGACGAGCAAACCAGCGCAACAGTCTTTCAGCTTCTGCTTGATGTGGCCGCCACAGAGGGCGTTACGCTGCTGATGGCCACGCACGATCGCGGTCTGGCAGAACGTTGCGATCGCATCCTGGAAATGCGCGATGGGAGGATTCATGAGCTCCAATTGTGCTGATGCTTCCTCTCATCACGAGGCGCGCGCCATTGCCCACGCCGCGTGGCATAGCCTGTTATGGCTCGTCGTCGGCAACTCCATCGGCGTCATGCTTGCCGTGCTGTTGCTGGCGCCGGCGCTCAATCGCTGGCTCGGCGAGTGGACCTACGGGCGCTGGATGATCGTGCACATGAACCTTGCGCTCTATGGATGGGCAAGTCTGCCGATGCTCGGCTTCCTCTTCAAGGTCTACGGCGCGGACCGCGGGCCCGCTGCCGTGTGGTGCAGGCCGGTTCTGTGGGCATGGTCCGCTGCGCTTGCGGTTGCATCGTTTGCCTGGCTGTCGGGCGAGTCCAGCGGCAGGCTGTTTCTTGATTGGTCCGGCTACGCGCGGGTCGCTTTCCCGCTTGCCATGCTCGCGCTCTGGTGTCTGCTCGCGGCCGCGTTCGTCCGCGCATGGAAGGAAGACGCGCATGCGGCGTGGTCCGCGCGCGGCGCAAAGCTGCTGGGCCTCGCAATTCTACTCGCGGTTCCGGTTGCCATTTACGTTGCATCGAGCCCCAATGGTTATCCCGCGGTCAATCCGGATACGGGCGGCCCGACCGGCGCAAGCCAGCTTGAATCATCCCTGGGCGTGGTTGCGATTCTCCTCGTATTGCCCTTCGGACTTGCGCGCCGCAAGAGCGTTCGTTCCCGGGCTGTCGCTCTGTCCTGGCTGGCGCTGGCGGCAGAGGCTGCGCAGTGTTTGGCGCTGGGGCACGCAGACGTCAGCCATCATCGCCCCGCGCAATTTCTCGGCCTCGCCAGCCTGCTCATCTGGCTTCCGCTCACGCCCGCTTACTATGCGGCGTTTGAGTGGCACGCAAACACACGCCGCTGGCGCAATGCATTTCTCTGGTGGTGGGCCGCGCTCCTGGTCAGCGGATGGATTCTGTTCCTTCCCGGCGTACTTGACCGCTTCAAATTTACCGATGGTCTCGTCGGCCATTCCTTCACGGCAATGGCCGGCTTTCTCTCCGCGCTGCTCATTTTTGTGATGGTGCAACTGCTCGGCGAAGACGGATGGATCTTTACGCGAACATGGTCCTTCCATGCGTGGAACTGGAGTGTCGTCGCGTATGTCGTCATCATGACGGCGGCGGGCTGGCTTGAAGGCGCCGATCCTGCTTTTACCATCTCCCAGGGAGCCGCGCGCAACATGCTCTATATCCTGCGTCTGGCCAGCGGTGTCATCATGTTGGCTGCGTCTATGGAATGGTTTGTGGATGCGTTTGTCTTGCTGCGCGAACGCGAGCCGGTTCCAGCGCATGTTGTGCAGGAGAAGACAGCATGAAACGATCCATTCTTTTTGCCTATCAGTTGGTGGCCGGCGTTTCTGATTCGCTCACGGGCGCATTTCTGATTGTCGAGCCCGCCATGACGCTCCGCCTCCTGGGCCTGCATGTGCCCGCGGATGCGCTTCCCTTTCTGTCGTTCATCGGCGCGTTTGTTTTTGCCGTGGGATTGGCGTACCTCTATGGCGCGACGCTTGTTTTCCGCGCCGGTTGTGCGTCGAGGCTTGATGCAGTGTGGATTGTTACCGCCATCGTGCGCTGTTCCGTGGCGGCCTTCGTCCTCGCCAGAGTCGCATCCGCCGTGCTTGAGCCTGGATGGCTGATTATCGCGTTCTTTGACGGCACCTGCGTAGTGATACAGGCAGTGGGCTTGCGCCAGGGCTGGTTGGCGAATGTGGACAAGTAAGCTGCGCAACTCCGGCTGGCAGGGCGCGAGCCTTGTCGCCATCACCTATATTTACTTCCTCATCTTCGCGCAGTTTGCGTTCCTTGGCCGGCTTGCATCGCTTGGCATCGCGGGCACGAACCTGAAAACCGTGATGGCTGCGATGGCCGCGGGCGGAATTCTCCTCAGCTTGTCAGCGCCGCGCATTGCGCAGTGGGCGTCGCCGCTTCTGCGTCTTCGTCTTGGACTTGCCATGTCGAGCGCGGCGGCGTTTCTGGCGCTCCTGCCCCTGAGCAGCGGAGAAGCCATGGCGGTGGCGCTGCTGATTGGCGCGGGGCTCGGCCTGCTCACAGTCACGCTGGTCACTCATCTGGCCCAATGGTGCGGAGAGAAAAATCAGCTCATCAAAATCGGTCTGGGAACGGGCATTGGCTACCTGGTGTGCAATCTGCCAGCCCTCTTTGCTGCTTCGCCACAGGCGCAGGCCATGGCGGCAGGCTTGCTCTGCCTTGCGGGCCTGTCCATTACGCCGCACGCTGCAGCAGCGTCCATGCCACAGCCTGCCAGGCCGCAGCCATCTGCGCTCCCGTTCCCCTTCATCGTTGCCTGCTTTGCCGCGCTGGTCTGGCTGGATTCCGCCGCATTCTTCATCATTCAACACACGGCGTCGTTGAAGGCCGGCACCTGGCAGGGCACGGTTCATCTGTGGACCAACGGAGCCTTGCATCTGTGCGCGGCGCTGGGCAGCGCCTGGCTGTTGCGCCGCCGTGCGCTCTCGCTCGTTCTTTCACTCGCATTTCTTGTCCTGGCATGCGCCTGC
>JAJXXG010000920.1 GCA_021781255.1 Acidobacteriota bacterium | reverse complement strand
ACCAGGTATTGTTGACGCCGGGGAGCTTGGTGTCGAGTTCCTGCTGCCAGTCGAGCCACCAGAAGTTGATGCCCTGCTTCTCCAGCGGATGAAGGACGATGTTGAAGTAGCTGGTTGCCCACTTCTTGTTGGTGGGGTCGAAGGGCACGTACTTTTTGGTGGCGGGGTCGATGCCCATGGCGCGGGCCATGGCGGGGTAGTCAGCCTCCCAGGGCTGGATGCCGGAGGCCGGATGCAGATTCAGGCTGGTGTTCAGGCCGTCGGCGTGGAGCTTGTCGAGGAAGAGGGACGGGTCAGGGAAGAGCAGTTTGTTCCAGGTATAGCCGCTCCAGCCGAGGGAGTGGCCGGACTGATCAAGGTTGGAATCCGGGCCGACGCCCTGGCCCATGGCTTTGAGCTGATCGTTGCTGATGTGCCAGCCCATGTCGATGACGAAGACGTCGAGGGGGGTGTCGTTCTCGCGGAAGCCGCGGATGATCTCCTCGATCTCCTGATCGGTGTAGTCCCAGTAGCGAGACCACCAGGCGCCGAAGGCGAAGCGCGGTGGCAGGGGAATGCGGCCGGCGACGCGGACGTAGTCGCCGAGGGCTTTGCGGTAGTCGTGGCCGTAGCCGAAGAAGTAGAGGTCCTGGCGGTCGCCGGCGGGGCGCTCCATAACCCAGGGCCAGGGGCTTTTTTCGCCTTCGCGGAAGTTGAAGTCGGCGGAGTCAAAGAGCGGGCGGGTGGAGTCGTCCACCAGTGCCCATCCGGAGCGGGAGACGAGGCCCTCCCCGATGGGCTCCTTCGTTTTGTCGCCGAGCGCGCCATCAAGGGTGCGGGTGGTGCCCTCCAGGTTTTCGGGATCCTGCAGGCCGGGATGCCAGGTCACGGGCTTGCCGTCCACGGTGAGCGCGATGGTGAGATCGTCCGGGGTGAACTTGCCGTCGCCGGTTGGCGCGTAGTTGAGCGTAAGGGCGCTGGTCTTGAGGGTGAGATGCTGCGCGCCGTTGAGCGTCTTTTGGAACTGGGGCACGGGCAGGCGGCGGTTCAGGAAGACAAAAGATGCGTGGTCCTCGAACTTGCCGTCGGCGGCCCACTCCATGCGGATGAGCTGCGGGGTGAGCACGGTGAAGCGCGCCTTGCCCATGGTAACCACAGCGCGCGGATCGGCGACGGGAGAGGACGCGGGCTCCGCGGCTGCCTGCATGGCAGGCCTGGCGGCGCCGGCGGGTTGGGCCGGGACGGGTCTGGCACTGGTCTGTGCGGGGGCCACGAGGGTGGATGCGGCTATGAGTGAGATTGCGGCAAAGTGAAACAAGGGATTGCGCACTGCTTCCTCCTGCTTTTGTACTTCAGAGGGAAGGCTACCACCGCGGGGATGTTCGTTGCAGTGCGAAGCAGGGGATTACGTTGACCGGGCCTTGCGAGGAGCCAATTGCGGGGCGGTACTGCCCTGGTGCGTTGAGGCGTGCGTGGAGGCGTGCGAGGCGGCGGGTGCTTCCATGGCAGACAGCAGAACTGTGCCGTCCGGGGAACCCTGCCCCGTACACGGGTCCCAGCCAGCAGTTGCGGAATAGGCTCCGTTATTGCCTGTCACGATGTCGCGGAAGGCCTTGGTTTGACCGAGGCTGTAGAGCGCGGGATTGAGAAAGCCGAGCCGGCGGTTCAACTTCTGGTTGAGCAGCGCAACGAGGCCAGCCCAAAGCGGAGCTACCGCGCTGGTGCCGCCGATGATGAACTTCTGTCCGTCGATGAGGACTTCGTAGCCGGTCTGCGGGTCAGCATTGCCCGCCACATCGGGAATGCCGCGGCCGGCATTGGAGACGAGCTTCGATTGCCAGGAGGGCTGCGCGAACTCCGTGCTGAATCCGCCGCCCGTTGCACCGCCCTGTGCGCCGTCATTCCACACGGTCTCGCTCTGGATGGCGCCATTGGTGACAACGAGGCGCGTACCGCCGGTTGCCAGTACATGCGGGGAGGAGGCGGGAAAATCCACGTGGGTTTTGCCATCGTCGATGCCGTCGCTGGACCCGCTGTCTCCGGTGGCGACAGGGATGGTGATGCCGAGGAGAGCAGCCTCCTGCGCAACCTGGTCAAAGTTGGTCATGGACTGGGCGGCCCAGCCTGCCTCCGGTCCTCCCCAGCTGATCGAGATGATGCTGGGACGGTGGACCTGATCGTGGACCGCAGTGCTCAGGGCATCCTGGAATCCCCGCTCGGTGTTGGGAGCAAAGTACACCACGATGGATGCTCCGGGGGCGACGGTTCCAGCAACCTCGATATCCAGCATGACTTCGCCGTCGGCGCTTTGCGCGGTGGAGGGATTATTGATGGCGTTGTCTACGAGGACGGCTGTGACCGAAGGCGGATTGAGCCCGAGGGAGGCGAAGTAATCGCGGATATCGTTTGTACGAAAGCCGCCGCCAAACTCAAGGATGCCGATGGTCTGGCCTGCGCCGGTCCCATCTGAAGGGAAGCTGTAGGCCGCGGCAACCTGCTGCGCGGTGTATGAGAGCTGGACAGCATGCGGAGAAAGCACCGAGTTCATGGCGCGGAAGCGAAGGTGCGGGCGGACCACAGGACGGTCGTCCAGCCCGAAGACACCGCTGACGAGCGGAGCGTATTCCTTTGGCATGTGGATGGTGCCGATACGCCCGCGATAGGTGCCGTCGGGGTGATCGAATCTGCGCAGTTGGACCGAGAAGGCCTTTTCCATGGCGGCCGCGGTTCCGGCCAGCGTGACAGTACGACGCTGGATGGCATCGTCGCGTTCGAGTACTTCAAGACCGTATTCGCGGGCGAACTGCCGCAGTCGTTCCACGTGCGCAGGGTCTGCTCCGTATTGGCTGGCAAACTCCGCGTGGCTCAGGTGTCTCTCCAGCGTGGCCACGTAGGGTAGGGGTTGACGATGCCGGAGAACCAGGGAGATTTCGATGCGCTGGTTAGGATCCGTGGGTGCGATGGCGCGCGCACCGGGAAGCGGGTGATGCTGTGTGCCGTGGATGGAAAGGCTATGGGGAATCGACATGGGCGTCTCCTTTGGGGGCAAGGGCAGGTCTGTCGAATCGAGCAGGTCCGGGAAGGCTCGCCAGCGGCAGCGGAGAATCTGCATGCACGAAGCTGGTGCAGGGACCCATGGCAACTCGCCTGGGGTTGATACATAGCATCGATTGCGGCCGTGGAACAAGATACCGGCAGGGAGATGTACTTCCAGCGGCGCCACGTATACCGGCTGCTCCGATCCCACAGCGTAGGATGAGCCGGGCCTGGCGGGGGTTGTGAGGGGGACTATCCCTGGCGGGGAATGGCCAGGGAGAAATTGAAGCGAACCGCAACCGGATGAGTCTGCACAGTCCAAAGCCGACCCGGACGCCCGCGATTCAGCAGACGGGAGACGGCTGGTGTGGTGTTCTGGAGCGGCAGGGCACTAAATGCCGACGGGCAACAGCGGGATTCCGCCCTGCGCTTTGGCCTCTGCCACCACGGCGTCCAGGTGCTCCAGCACCTCGGGCACGCTCATGGTGTAGACCTCGCGGCGGGCGTCGTAGCCCTCCTCAATCAACTGCTTGAGGTATCGCCCGGCGATCTGGGCGGCAAGCGGGTCGGTGATGACCATGCCGGTGCGGTTCTTCTGCTCCACCCAGGCCTGGCAGGGGAGAGCGATCCACATGGGACGTCCGTTGACTTCAAACCGTACATCCACAGCATCAGCGTGACGCGTGGCGATGGCAACCATGGTGCCCTTCCAGCGGCAGTGCAGGTCTTCGCCACTCCAGCGGTCGGTTACGTGGAATTCCTCGTACATGCTTTTAGCGTAACGTCCCGGCCCGAGGACGGCAAGCGCAGGGGCGAAAGTAATGCGGGGCGGGGCTGGTGGACGCTCGCAATCGCGCGCTGGTAGACTAATTGGGTTGCAGTCGTTGTGCCCCCGCCTGTAAGGACCCGCCTGCAAGTCTCTCGACGAAGGACTAGGAAATCCAGTGGATACACAAACACGTCACGCCCTGAAGAAGGACAAATTTGCTGAAGCCACGGCCACGAGTGTGAATTGGCTGAGCGGCCACCGCGCGGGAGTTGTGCGCTGGGCAGTTTCGATTGCGGTTGTTGTGGTGGTGGGGGTGAGCGTGCTGATTTTCTGGAACGTCCGCTCCTCTTCCGCCGATGCGGCGCTGGGCGCGGCGCTGGATGTTTACACGGCCCCGCTGGCCGAGCCGGGCGCTCCGGCGATGGATGGTGTGTACGCCACATCGCAGGACCGGGCCAAGGCCGCGAACCAGAAGTTTCTGGCGGTGGCCGATCAGTACGGGTCCATGCCGCAGAGCTCCAAGGCGCACTACTTTGCCGGCGTGACCTATGAGGAACTGGGACAGAACGGCCCGGCAGAGACGGAGCTGAAGACCGCCGCGGATAGCTGGAATCACGACCTTGCGAACCTGGCCAAGCTGGCCCTTGCGGGGCTCTACCAGCAGACGGGGCGCAGCGCGCAGGCCGTCGATCTGTACAACGCGATTGTCGCCAAGCCCTCCAAGACGGTGACCGCCAGCGTGGCCCAGCTTGACCTTGCTGATCTGTACGCGGCAACCGGCAAGCCGGACCAGGCGCGCGCGCTGTGGGCCAAGGTGAAGGACGCGGACAAGCAGGGCGCCGCTGGCGCGATTGCCGCGCAGAAGCTGGGCACAGGCCAATAAGCCGCCTGCGAGCCCCGAAGACTGACACCCCCGGCAGACCTCGTCGAACACGATGAGCAGTCTGCCGGGGCTTTGCGTCTGGTAAGGTATGAGCGCCAGCCAGACGATATTCCCGGGTTGGATGGAGATGGCCCACTTCACCGTGCGTGAGGGTATCCGCGAGCACGCAGAAGAGGCAGCGCTTGCGGCGCTGGTGGATGAGTACGCCGCGACGCTCTACCGGGTCGCTTTCTCTGTTCTTCGCAACACAGCTGACGCCGAGGACGCCGTGCAGGAGGCATTTCTGCGTGTGCTGCGCCATCGCGATTCGCTGGGCGAAGTGCGCGATCCGCGTGTGTGGCTGATCCGCATTGTGTGGAACATTGTTCTGGATCGCAAGCGTCGGGCAAAGACACGTCCGGAGACGGATGACGTGACGGAGCTGGCTCGCGTGTTGCCGGCCGGGGGACTGAGCGCGGAGGAACGAGCCGCGGCGGCGCAACACCATGTCCATGTGCTGGCCTGCGTGGAGCAGCTGCCCGCCAAGGAGCGCGAGGTGATGATGCTGTCCGCGTTTGAGGAGCTCTCCAGCGTGGAGATTGCCGCCGTGCTTGGCATTACGGAGTCGAGCGTACGGTCGCGGCTTTTCCGCGCGCGCAACCTGATGGCCGAACTGCTCCAATACTCCAGGAGTCTGCGATGAATACGCCATTCTCAAGTGTTCCGGGCCCGCGCACGAACTCGGCCGTGGAAGAAGCAGAGGCTGCGCTGCGGCATATCGCGAGCCTGGCGGCGCCGGAGGGGCTGGAAGACCGCGTGAAGGCAAGGCTGAAGGCCGGCCCGCCGAAGGGGCGGGTGCTGGCGTGGCCGACGAGTGGCAGCTCCGGGGAGAGCTGGGCTCGGAGCACGGTGGCGCGAGGCGCGGCGGCAGCCGCAATCGTGCTGGCAGTGGCAGGCGGCAGCTGGGGCGTGTATTCGCGCGTTCAGCCGGCGGAGCAGCCGCAGCGAGTGGTGATGCCGAGGGTGGTGGCTCCGGGCGGATTCTCCGGGGCGGGTGCCGTGCGTACCCCTCAGACGCTGAAGGGACCGGTGCTGAAGCATCCGGTGGAGGCGCGTGGGCAGGCGAGCACCCACAAGAAAAGCCCGGCCGCTACGGCAAAGGACCGGAAGCCGATGGGAAAGCCGTCCGCGAGCCAGGCCGCGCAGCCGAGCGAGCCAGCTGCGACGTCAAAGTAAGGACGAAAGCATCCACCACGGTGGAGATGCCCGGGTGGTGGAAGTGCGCTACTTTTTGATGATGGCCCGGATGAGCAGGCCAAGCAGAGACAGTATGATGCCTCCCCAGAATGCCGGTCCGAATCCGCTTACATAAAAGCCATCCACAAACTTGGACGCCATCAGGATCATGACGGCGTTGATGAAAAGAAGGAAGATGCCGAAGGTGATGATGGTTAAGGGAAAGGTGATCACCTTGAGCACGAGTCCGAAGGTCGCGTTCAGAAATCCGATGACCAGTGCGGCGATCATGGCCGGCCAGAGGCCCTGTACATAAAATCCCGGGACGATCTGGGAGACGATCATGAGGGCAACCGCGCTCAGCAACCACTGAATCACCAATTGGAACATGCCTGGTTTCTCCTCGCTCCGGCAGGCCCGTCGGCCGTGCGACCTTCTGGGCCATGTCTCCCAGATATACCATGGAGTCACTGCGGAAACGAGCTAATTTTCCAGTGACTTACGAATGTAGGACGTAGCCTGCGGGATGGTGCAAAGGAGTCAGCATGGTTTGGAGGGGAGACCGTAGAGTGCCTG